>NZ_JBIJDC010000162.1:0-6892 GCF_044344315.1 Zoogloea sp.
CTTGTCCACCACGTGGGTGACGGTCTTGGAGGAGAAGAACTTGACCTGCCACAGCCAGTTGAGGATGCCGGTACGCGGCAGGTGGGCGATTTCCTTGTGGGCGGACCAGTCGCAGTTGTTGGTCAGGTCGTCGAGGGCCTTGGCGGCCAGGTACACGTAGCTGCGGCTGGCGTTGGTGTCGATCAGGCACTCGCCCACATAGTCCTGGATGGTCGGGTAATCGGCGACGCGCATGCCCACGTCGTTGTGCACCTTGCGGGTGGTGTGGTTCTTGGTGATGTCCATGGCGGCCAGGCAGATGCCGTTCCAGCAGGCCGAGGAGCACACCAGGAAGAAGGGGTCCACCACTTCGTCATTGGACTTGGCGCCATCGCCCACCGGGCCGACCAGCGCGTCGGGGGCGATCTCGACCCCATCCACGGAGATCGGGCCGGACTGGTTGCCGCGCATGCCCAGGCCGTCCCAGTTGGCGGGGTCGGCCTTGATCTGGTCCTTGGTGACCAGGAAGCAGGACAGGTCGGAGTAGTCGCCGCCGAAATCCGGCGAGGTGGTCTGGATGATGTACCAGTCGGCAAAGCCGCCGGAGGTGGTCCAGGAAGCCTTCTTGAAGACCTTCCAGCCGCCGTCGGTGCGCTCGGCACGGGACGACATGGGGTACCAGAAGTGGGAGCCGGTCTCCGGGTCGGAGTAGGACAGGGTGCCGATCAGCACATCCTTGTCGACGCGGCGCAGGATGTCCTTGAGGCGTTCGTTGTCATGGTGGCGCAAGAGGGCTGCGGCGCAGGCGCCCAGGTGCATGGTGTAGCACATGGCGGTGGAGGGGCAGCCGTAGCGGGCGATGGTCTCCACGACCATGGCGGCACACAGATGGCTCTCACCGCGGCCGCCCAGCTCCTTCGGCACGGTCAGGCTCATCAGGCCCATGGCGGCCAGGGCTTCGAAGTTCTTGCGGGGATAAACATAGCCCTTGTCGCTCTCGATGGCGTTGGGGCGCAGGGTGGTTTCGCACAGGGCGATCAGATCGGCCTGCAGGGCCTTCTGCTCGGCGCTGAGCAGCCACTGGGGGCTCCATTCGGCACCGATACCGACGGGGGTCATTTGAGTGATGGCGTTCATGGTGATGTCCTTTGCGTGAGTGTTTGAGAGGGAATTCATACGAAGCTTCATTGGGGCCGGAGGGGCGACTGTTCGGGGCGACTTGTAGGGGCGACTTCAGTCGCCCATCGCGGGCGGAGCCAGCGGCATGCCCTTGATCAAAGTCCGCGGGCGACTGAAGTCGCCCCTACAAACCCCTACAAACCCCTGCAGGCCACCTGGGTTTGCAGTCAGCCGGGGGCCAGGGTGCTGACCCCGGCCTCGGTGCCCGCGGGCAGCTCGCGCCCGTCGTCGTGGCGGCTCAGCCATTCCAGGGCGGCGGGCAGGTAGCGGGTGAGGCCCTTGTATTCGACGAGCTGCGGCGGCAGGGACGACAGCACCCGGTGCAGGCGGGCGCCCCACTTGGGCACCCGGGCCAGGTCGTCGAGCGAAGCCAGGTAGCAGCGGATCGGGAACAGGATTGCGTTGCTGCGGGGCAGGCGCCACAGGGTCTGCAGTTCGACCCGCAGGTGCACCTTCTGCCCAGCGTTGTCGGGGGTCACGGTGGCCCGGTCGGTGCCCCATTCGGGGAAGCTCTCGGGCGAGGTGTCGAGGCGCGGGTTGATGGTCATGGTCCAGTTGAGGCGGCGCACCGGCTGGCCCAGGCGCAGCATCAGCAGGTATTTGAGGGCGCGCTCGAAGACGCCGGTCTGGTGGGCCAGGGGCACCGGGCCGTGCCATTCCATGAAGCTCATGCCCACGTCGAACTCCAGGGACCAGTCGGCCTGGGAGGTGACCATGCCGGCGTCCATGTAGAGGTTGTCGTCGCGCTGGTCGCAGATGGCGAAATCGCCCTGGGCCTGGCGGGTGATGTACTCGAAGGGCTCGCAGGGCAGCGTGGCGGCGTCGCCGAAGATGAAGCTCTGCTCGATGCCCAGGGGCCGGTTGGTCCAGGTCCAGCGGCTGCCGAAGTCGTCGCCCTCCTTGGTCAGGGAGAAGTGCTCCGGGTAGTCGGCCGACAGGTTCTCCATCAGCAGCTCGAGGGTGTCCCACTGGGCCAGCATCATGTGGGGCAGCACCTGGCAGCGGCCGGGGTCGCGCTCCAGGGTGATGGCCCGGTCGCGGCATTCGGCGATGTAGTGCTCATCCACATCGAAGGGCCGCAGGAAAACGTCGCTGGGGCCGCTGCGCACATGGGGCTCGATGTTGACGCTGTACATGTACTTGTCTTCCGGGAAGGGGAAGGGAAAGCGCAGGATGGCGGCGTCGCTGTTGCGGTAGCTGTAGTCGCCGCGGAAGGTTTCTTCAGGCTTGAAAGCGATGCTCATGTCGGTCTCCTGTAGGGGCGACTTCAGTCGCCCGCGGGGGTTGTTTGGACGACTGAAGTCGCCCCTACAGCGGTTTCACAAATCCAGTACCAGGCGCCCTGCCCGGGCCCGCGAGACGCAGGGCATGATCAGACGGCCGGCGGCACGCTCTTCGGCGGACAGGAAGTGGTCGCGGTGCTCGGCCTCCCCTTCCAGCAGCGGGGTGGCGCACACGCCGCAGGCGCCGCCGCGGCACAGGCAGGGGGCGGCCACGCCGGCGCGCTCGATGGCGTCGAGCAGGCTTTCGTCCTCGGCCACCTCCAGCTCGATGCCCGAGCGGACCAGGAAGGCGCGGAAGGCTTCGCCGCCGGACAGGGCCGAACCGAAGTGCTCGCAATGCACGTGGCTGGCGGGCCAGCCGGCCACGGCAGCGGCGGCCATCACCTCGTCGTTCATGGCCGCCGGGCCGCACACGTAGAGGTGGGTACCGGCCGGCTGGCTGGCGAGCAGGGCCGGGATGTCCAGGCGGTGGCCGTCGGCGTCCCAGTGGAATGCAACGGCCTGGCTGCTGCCCAGCCAGGGGGCAAAGACGTCCTTCTCGGTTTCCCGACAGCACACGTGCAGGGCGTGGCCCGCGCCGGTGAAGCCGAACTCGGCCAGGTAGGACAGGAAGGGCGTGATGCCGATGCCGCCGGCGATCATCAGGTGGTGGCGGGCGATGCGCACCGGCGCAAAGAGGTTGCCCGGCCAGCCGGCCACCAGCCTGTCGCCCGCCTTGAGCCGTTCGTGGATGAAGGCGGAGCCACCGCGGGAGGTGGGCACCCGGCGCACGATGATCTCCCAGGCATCCCGGGCACCGGGCCGGCTGACCAGCGAGTAGGCGTTGCGCCAGGTGCGCACCTCGCCTTCCAGCACAAACTGGACGTGGGCACCGGCAGCGGCCGGGGGCAGCTTGCCACCGTCGGCTGCCACCAGGCGCAGGTGACGCAGGCCAGGGGCGATGTCGGTCACCGCCGCCACCTGCAGCAGGAGGGTGTCGCCGATCATGCGAAGACCTCCTCGATGGCCGGGATCTCGCCGGGCGCTTCGGCATCCACCATCACGCCCATGAAGGCGCCCAGGCGGCGGGAGAAGTGGTCGCGTACCAGCAGGTGACGGCCACAGCCCGCACAGGGCACGACGTTGGTGGTGACCTGCTCGGTGAAGCCGTGGCAGTGGGTGCACCACACCCGGCGCTGCAGGCTGCCGGCATGGCACAGCTGGAGCTGACCGGGGCCGAAGCCGACGATGGCCGCGGCGGTGGCCACCGACCACAGGAAGGGCTCGGTGCCCTGCACATACAGCCGGTCGCCGATGCCGTAGCCGCGGGTGGCGCAGGCCAGGGCGTCCACCACGTCGGCGACGGCCGGCAGGTGCCAGGGCTTGCCGAGGCCGGGCACGGCCAGCGCCTCGCCCACCAGCCAGGTGTGGAGCTTTGCCGCCACCGGGGCGAAGGCATCGGCCAGGTTGGCCAGCCCACCGGGCTGCAGGGTGGCCGTCTCGATCACCAGCAGGTGGCCGGCGGCGGCGAGGTCGGGTTCCAGGGCCCGGTAGGTCGGGCGGCTCTTGATATCGGAGTGCAGCATCGCGGGCCTCCTCACAGCACGGCCACGGCGTGGGCGATGGCGATCACCGCCGCACCGCCGGCCAGGGTCAGGTAAGGCAGGATGCCGGCGCGGGTACCGACGCCCGTCTCGCTGCCCAGGTGCATGTCTTCCTGCATCGCCGCCGGAAACTCGCCTTTGTCGACGATGTAGTGACGGTAGAAGAACACCGGCAGGATCATCGCCGCCGCCAGCAGGCCGGTGGCCAGGGTGCCGACGCCCCAGATGTCGGCGCCCATGCCCATCAGCGCCAGATTGACGAAGGCCAGCACGGTGCCGATGGCGATCAGCCAGGTGGGTGCCTTGAAGGGGCGCGGCCAGCTCGGGCGGTCGATGCGGTGGATCCAGGCGGCGTTGAGGTTGAGGAAGTTGAAGAGGATGTAGCAGACGTTGGAGATGGCCAGCACGAAGACGTAGTCGGACATCAGCAACAGGATCAGGTTGAAGCCCAGGTCGGTCCACATGGCCGGGGTCGGCGCGCCGTTGGCATTCACGTGGGAGAGGTACTTGGGCAGCCAGCCATCCACCGAGGCCTGGTACAGGGTGCGCGAGGAGCCCGCCATGGAGGTCATGATGGACAGCACCAGGGCCAGCACCAGCATGGCCATCAGCACATGTTCGATCAGCGCGCCGCCGCCCAGCATGTGGGCCATGGCGTGGGCCACGCCCATGCCGCTGTAGATGTCCGGCGACAGGATGCCGTCGTACACCGCCGGGGTGACCACCGTGCCGGCCGCATCCACCACCGCCGGCGTAACCAGCTGGCCGAGGCCGATGGAGCCCTGGAAGGCCAGCGGCACCACGGTGAACACGAAGATGCACAGCAGGCCCGAGTACAGGATGGCCTTGAAGGTGTCGGTGCGCGGGTTGCGGAACTCGCGGGTGTAGCACACCGCCGTCTCGAAGCCGTAGGTGGACCAGGCCGCCATGAAGAGGCCGCCGGCGATCAGGGTCAGCCCGGCCATGTCCCAGGCGCCGTCGATCACCGCGCCGCCGGCGTCCTTGGCCAGGGGGTAGAGGGGAGTGAGGTTGGCGGAGGGCACATCACCGGAGAGCAACGGCCACAGGCCGATCAGCATCAGCGGTGCGAGAGCGGCAACGCCCAGCACCATCTGCATGCGCGCCGCCTGCAGGATGCCCCGGTGCTGGATGGCGAAGGCCGCCAGCAGCACCGCCGCGCCCAGCACAAAGGTGGCGTTGATGCGCAGGGACAGGCCGGCCTTGATGCCGGAGAGGTCCAGCAGGGTGATCTGCCAGGTGTTGATGGCCGCGTCCGGCGCAAACAGGATGGACAGGATGTAACCCGCCGCCAGCCCCGAGCCGATAGCCAGCACCGGCGACCAGGCCAGCCAGTTGCACCACACCGACAGGGGCGCCAGCATCTTGCTGTAACGCACCCAGGCCACCGCCCCATACACCGACGCACCGCCCGACTTGTGCGGGAAGAGGCCGGCGATCTCGGCGTAGGAGAAAGACTGCAGGAAGCCGAAGGCGATGGAAATGATCCACACCGCCCAGGAGGGCTTGCCCACCGTGGCGGCAATGGAACCGATGGAAAAAAGGACCAGGGCCGGAACCCCGCTGGCTACCCAGAAGGCGCCCGCCCAGCCGATCTTGCGATGGAGCGTCGCGCTACTGCCGCCGCTCCCGATGCCGCTTGCCACGGCATCCACTGTCGTCGTGTTCATCTGCGTTCTCCTCAAGGTCGAATAAAAACCACACCGCCAATAGCGATATGGCTGCACTGTCCGCTGCGGGGCCGTGGCGAACAATTCGACTTTGGGAGTAGGTCGGAGGGGGAATTGAGGGAGTACGCGGGCGAGCGTGAAATGGCATCACCCCAACCCCCAGAGGCACCTCCAATGAAAACCGCACTTCGGACAGTGAGAACCGGCCTGCTGATCGGCCTGCCCGCCCTCGTCGCCCCCGCCTTTGCAGAAGACGCCCCGGCCGCTGCGCCAGAGCTCACCGCCAACATCGGCCTGGTTTCGGAATACGTGTTCCGCGGCATCCGCCAGACCTGGGGCAACCCGGCCATCCAGGGCGGAGTGGACTACGCCCACGCCTCGGGCTTCTATGCCGGCGCCTGGATGTCCAACACCAGCGCCAACCTCTACGCCAACGCGAATGTGGAGATCGACCTCTACGGCGGCTACCGGGGCGCGGTGGGAGACTTCAGCTACGACGTGGGCCTGCTGCAGTTCATCTTCCCGAAGGCCAACTACGACAAGATCACCCCCGCCGGCAGCTACGCCAGCAAGACCTACGACACCACCGAGCTCTACCTGTCGGGCACCTGGCAGTGGCTGAACGTCAAGTACTCCCGCGCCCTCACCGACGTGGGCTACTTTGGCTTCACCAGCAACAACGCCGGCTTCGGCGCCTTCCCCAACAAGCCGAACGCCGGCGTCACCGGCAAGGACACCACCGGCTCCTGGTACATCGAGGCCAACATCGCCTACGAATTCATCCCCACCTGGACCGCCACCCTCCACGCCGGCCGCCAGACCATCGCCAACTCGAAAGGCCTGGACTACAGCGACTACAAGGTGGGCGTGACGAAGACCATGCCCGGCGCCTGGACCCTCGGCCTGGCCTACACCACCACCGTCGGCGCCGACTACTGGAAGAACTACCCCAGCCTGGCCGGCAACGGCACCACCAAGGACATGAACGCCGGGACGTGGATCGCCTCGGTGAATCGGGTGTTCTGATTCAAGCGTTCTCCCAGCAAGGTTGGCACCTGCGGCGGCCCCCGGAAACGGGGGCCGTTTTTTCGTGGCCGCGGCCCGTCCTCAAGCGCCTCGCCGCAGGCGCCCCAGGTTCTTCCAGTAGGGGCGACTTCAGTCGCCCGCGGACTTCGATCAA
>NZ_JBIJDC010000163.1:0-6890 GCF_044344315.1 Zoogloea sp.
AACACCGGGCCGTTCACCAGGCGGTAGCCGGGCACGTACTTCTGCACTTCCTTGATCATGTCGGCGATGGATTCGCGGATGGCGTCCTGCTGGGGTTCGCCTTCGGTAAGGCAATGCACGGTGTCGCGCATCATCAGCGGGGGTTCGGCCGGGTTGATGATGATGATGGCCTTACCCTTCTTCGCGCCGCCCACCTTCTCGACCGCGCCGGCGGTGGTGCGGGTGAATTCGTCGATGTTCTTGCGGGTGCCGGGGCCGGCGCTCTTGGACGATACGGTGGCGACGATCTCGCCGTAGGCCACGGGCTGGACGCGGGAGATGGCGGCGACCATGGGGATGGTGGCCTGGCCACCGCAGGTGACCATGTTGACGTTCATCTCGCGCTGACCCACGTGGTGCTTGAGGTTCACCGGCGGCACGCAGAAGGGGCCGATGGCGGCGGGGGTGAGGTCGATCATCAGCACGCCGAGTTCATTGAGCTTGCGGCTGTTCTCGGCATGGACGTAGGCGCTGGTGGCGTCGAAGGCGATCTGCACGCCGTCGGCGAGCACGTGGGGCAAGAGGCCATCCACGCCCTCGGCGGTGGTCTTGATGCCCATCTCGCGGGCACGCTTGAGGCCGTCGGAGTCGGGGTCGATGCCCACCATCCACACCGGCTCCAGCACCGGGCTACGCTGCAGCTTGGCCAGCAGGTCGGTGCCGATGTTGCCCGGGCCGATCAGGGCGCATTTGATTTTTCTGGTCATGGCAATTCTCTCTTGTTGGGTAGGGCGGATCAGGCGAACAGGGCCGTGACGCTGCCGAGGCCTTCGACGCTGACATCAAAGCGCTCGCCCGGCCGGACGCTGACCATGGGGCCGAGGGCGCCGGTGAGCACGATGTCGCCGGCCAGCAGGGGGCGGCCGCAGCGCACCATCACGTCGGCCAGCCACACGGCGGCGTTGAGGGGGCTGCCCAGGCAGGCGCGGCCGTTGCCCCGGGAGACCACCTCCTCGCCCCGGCGCATTTCCATGGAGCAGGCGGTGAGGTCCACATCCTGCAGCCGGCGCGGCTGGCCGCCGAGGACGAAGAGGCCGCTGGAGGCGTTGTCGGCCACGGTGTCGACGAAGCGGATGTTCCAGTTCTCGATGCGGCTGTCGACGATCTCGATGGCCGGCAGCACGTACTCGGTGGCGCGGATGAGGTCGGCGTAGGTGTGCCGCTCGTGGGTCAGGTCGCGACCGATAACCAGGGCCACCTCGGCCTCGACCTTGGGCTGGATCAGGCGGCCGAGGGCCACCGGCTCACCGTCGCCCACGGCCATGTCGGCAAACAACATGCCGAAGTCGGGCTGATCGACCCCCAGCTGGGCCTGCACGGCCAGGGAGGTGAGGCCGATCTTGCGCCCCACCAGGCGGCGACCTTCGGCCAGCCAGGCCTGGGTGTTGGCCTCCTGGACGGCGTAGGCACCGTCCTGGTCGGCGTGGCGCAGGCGATCGCGCAGGGGGGCGATGGTGTGGCCGCCGGCGGCCGCTGCCTTGAGCAGCGCCGCCGCGGCTTCCGTGCCGAGCAGGGAAGCGTCGTTCATCACTTCACCAGCTTCCAGTGGTTGTTCTCGACCTTGATCAGCACGATGGCGCTGGCGTCGTAGCCGGCGTGGTCGTTGGCACCCATGGTGTAGACGCCGTTGGTGCCCACCAGCTTGCTGGTCTTCTCGATGCCGTCACGCAGGGCGTTGCGGAATTCGGGGGTGCCGGATTTCACCTTGGCCTTCTGGGCGGTGACGATGGCGTTCTGCAGCAGCTGCCAGGCATCCCAGGAGGCGCCGGCGAAGGTGGAGCGGGAGTCGGGGCCGTTCTTGGCTTCGAGTTCCTTCACGAAGGCCATGCCGTTTTTCTTGGTGGGGTGGCTGTCGGGCAGCTGTTCGGCCACCAGCACCGGGCCCACGGGGATCAGCGCGCCTTCGACGAACTTGCCGCCGACCCGCAGGAACTCCTTGCTGGTGACGCCGTGGGATTGATAGATCTTGCCCTTGTAGCCGCGCTCGCGCAGGGTGATCTGGGGCATGGCGGCGGGGGTGCCGGAGGCGCCGACGAAGACCACATCGGGCTTGGCCGACATGACCTTCAGCACCTGGGCCTGCACGCTGGGGTCGGCACGGCCGTAGCGCTCGGTGGCGACGATCTTGATCTTGCCTTCGGTGGCCTTGGTGAGGGCCTTCAGCAGCAGCTCGCCCCAGGAGTCGGAGAAACCGATGAAGCCCACGGTCTTGGCGCCTCCTTCCACCATGTCGGCGACGATGCGGTTGACCATCAGGTCGGCGGAGGGCTCGCTGCGGAAGATGTAGCCGCGCTTGTCGCCGGACACATCCAGCGGCGCGACGGAGATCATCGGGGTCTTCTCGGCGTTGGCCACGTCGGCCATGGCCACGGCGGTGCTGATGAGGTTGGGGCCGAGGATGGCGTCCACCTTGTCTTCGGAGATCAGCTTGCGCACGTTCTTGACGGCGTTGGTGGGGTCGGTGCCGTCGTCGAGGAGGATGAAGTTGATCTTTTCACCCCCGATGGTGCTGGGGAACAGGGCCACGGCCTTCTTGGTCTCGGCGCCCAGGGCGGCGGCGGGGCCGGTGAGGGAGGCGATGATGCCCACGTTGATGTCGGCCAGGGCCGGGGTGGCCACGAGGGCGGCGATGCTCAGGGCGATCAGGTTGCGGGATTTCATGGTTTGTCTCCTCTGTTGGATATTTGTAGTCAGTTGACGCTTGCCGCTTACGCGACGACGCCGGTCAGGGCGGCAAAGCCGGCGATCCACTCGGGGATCGCCCGGTAATAGCGGGACTGCACCTGGTAGTGGCCGCCGGTGGCGGCGTTCATGGCGGCGTTGGCGGCCACCCAGGTCTTCACCTCGTGGGCCGAGGCGCCGGCCGCTTCGGTGATGGCGGCGTTGCCGTAAGCGTCGAGGGCGGTCCAGTCCTGGCAGGCCAGGTTGGCCATGAAGGCCTGGTCCCACTGGGGGTTGAGGGGGTGCAGGGGGCTGCTGCCGCCGGCAAACAGGGTGGCGGCGTCGATGGTGCGCTGCTGGCGCGCAGCGCGGGCATCGGCGGTGGGGTTGCGGCCGGCGATCAGGCGCTCGGCCACCTCGGGCACGGCGGTGGCGATCTGGGGCACCGGCGGGTTGTGGGACAGGCCGCCGGAACCGATGATCAGGGTGCGCTTGCCCAGCTTGCGGGCAAACTCGCCCACCGCCTCGCCAAACTGGCGGGCCCGGCGGAAGCTGATCACCGGCGGCGCCACGCTGTTGATGAAGAGGGGAATCACCGGGTAGCGGGCGAGGCTGCCGCAGATCTCCTCCAGGGGCTGGGCAAAGCCATGATCCACCTGCATGCGGTAGGAGATGGCCAGGTCGATATCGGCCGCCACCACGTGCTGGGCGCAGGCTTCGGCGATGTCCCGGGGCACGTCCAGCGGGCCCGGCGAGGTCATGTAGTCGCCCACCGAGGTGGCCGAGGTGCCGATGCACAGCTGGGGCATGGCGTCCAGGAAGAAGCCGTTGTAGTGGTCCGGGGCAAACAGGAAGACGAGCTCCGGATCAAAGGCTTCCACCTCGGCGCGCAGGGTGGCGACGATGCGGCCGGCCTCATCGACCACGTCGGGCAGCGGGTCCACGTAGCCCTTCAGGGGCGTGTGGGAAAGGCATTGGAGGAGAAAGCTCATGCGGCCTCCTGCAGGGGGGCGGCCGGGCGACGGGCGGCGTCCAGGTTGAGGCCCATCTTGCCGGCGACGGCTTCGAGCAGTTCGTTGATCTCCACCGGGAAGGCGATGCCGGCCACGAAGCGGTCGGGGCGGATCAGGGCGATGGAGCCGGGGTGCTCGCCAAACCAGTCCTTGAGGCGCAGCTGTTCATCGCCGATGACCTCGGTGGCATCGCTGACGTCCACCCGGCGCTGCATCTGCACCACCGGCTTGACGGTGAGGATGCGGGCGTTCATGGCAGCCAGGATGGCCTTGCTGCGGGGGGTGAGCCAGTAGTTGGGGTCGGCGCCCCAGGCCAGCAGGGCAAAACCGGTGCCGATCACGTCGTCCAGCAGCTTCACCTCACCCGCCTGGGTACGCACTCGCGGCTGGATGAAGAGGCGGCCGACCGGGGAGTTCTTGCGGGCGGTCTTCTCATGCACCACCAGGCCTTCGGAGTAGAAGGGCATGGGCTTGTAGCGCATCTCGCTGAAATATCGCTTCACCGGCGGGATCTGGTTGAGCAGCCAGGTGCTCACGTCGCGGAAGGCCGCCTTGAAGACGTTGCGCGGGTAGAAGATACGCCCGGCCGCCACGGACAGGTCGATCATGGCCTTGGCGTGGGGCGGACGCTCGATGTTGTAGGTTTCGAGCAGGGTGTCGGAGGCCAGGCCCTTGACCACGTAGGCGAGCTTCCAGGCCAGGTTGGTGGCGTCGCGCATGCCGGTGTTGTAACCCTGGCCCTGCCACACGGGCATGATGTGGGCCGCATCGCCGGAGAGCATCACGCGGCCCACCTTCCAGCGGTCGGCAATGCGGGCGTTGTGGGTGTAGACGCGCTTGCGGATGAAGTCGAGCTTGTTGATGTCGGTGCCGGGGGGCAGCACCTTGCCCAGCAGCTCGGCCATGCGCGCCGGGGCGGTGATCTGCTCCTCGGTCTCGCCTTCCCACACCATGAACTCGAAGCGACGCACGCCATCGGGCAGGGCCACCGACACGTAGGGGCGCTTGGGGTCGGAGTGCATGTAGATGTAAGGCACGCCGAGGGGATCGTTGCGGATGTCCACCACCAGCCACTGGGAGGTGTCGGTGAAGCCACCAAAACCCACGCCCAGCTGGGTGCGCACCACGCTACGGCCGCCATCGGCGCCAACAAGATAGCGGCAGCGCAGGGTCTGGGGGCTGCCGGCCTTCTTGATCTTCAGGGTGACGCCGTCCTTGTCCTGCTCGAAGGATTCGAGTTCGGACGACAGGAACACGGAGGCATTCGGGAAGCGCTTCAGGCCGTCGAGCAGCTCCACATCCACGGCGGGCTGGTTGAAGGCATTGCGCCGGGACCAGCCGAACTCGTCGGTGCGCGGCTCGATGGAGGCATACACCCGGCCGCTGGCATTGACGAAGCGCATCCAGTGATAAGGGGTCAGGTGCTGCTGCACCTGCTCGACAAGACCGATGCCCTGGATGCTGCGCAGGCACTCGTCGTCCATGCCGACGGCACGGGGGTAGTCGATCAGGGCGTCGCCCTTTTCGAGGAGCATCACGCTGATGCCGTGCAAACCGAGGGTGTTGGCAATGGTCAGCCCGACCGGGCCGGCTCCGACGACGATCACGTCCGCGTCGAAGCGCTGGTTTTCGCTCATGAATGTCTCCTGGTGTTCCCGGTTCGCCTGGAGAAGCCCCCTGGTTCGGATGGGCCGGCGCCGGAAATTACGTTATGAGAAACTTGTTGAGCGGATTCTAGGGTTGCGGCCGCACCGGGTAAAAAATAAAATGGAAACGTCCACTCCTTGCACAACATTGATTTAAATCAATAAATTGCCACGCAAGAACACCGGCTCCGAATACGCCCTGGTACGCGGCCTGACCCGCGGGCTGGACCTGCTGCGGGCCATCAACGTGCAGGAAGGGGGCCGGTCGAGCCTCGGCCAGCTCGCCGAAGTCACCGGCCTGCATCGCACCACGGTGCGCCGCCTGCTGGAGACCCTGATCGCCGAAGGCTATGTGCGACGCAGTGATTCGGACGACAGCTACTGCCTGGCCTTGCGGGTGCGCTCCCTGGCGGAAGGCTTCCGCGATGACGACTGGATCTCCGGCATCGTCGCGCCGGCGCTGTCGGAATTGCTGCAGGCGGTGGTGTGGCCATCGGACCTGACCACCCCCCAGGGCGCCCACCTGGTGATCCGCGAATCCACCCACCGCTTCAGCCCCCTGTCCTTCCACCGGGCCATGGTGGGCCAGACCATGCCCATGCTGCTCACCGCCGCCGGCCGAGCCTTCCTGGCCGCCTGCCCGGATGATCAACGAGAGGAAATCCTGCAACTGGTGCGTGCCGGCGACGACGACCAGGCCCGCCTGGCGGCCGACGAGCGCTTTGTGCACAACGTGCTGGGGCGCACCCGGGAACAGGGCTACGGCAGCAACGACGGGGAATGGACATCCCAGCGCAAGGTGGGGGCCATCGCGCTGCCGATCATGCTCAACGGGCGCCCGCTGGGGGCGATCAACCTCGTCTACCTGAACCGCATGGTGACGCTGAAGGAGGCAGAACGGCGCTATCTGCCCGCGCTGCAGCGGGCGGTGAGCCGGATTGAGGACAAGCTGGCGGAGCAGCAGGGGCTGCGGTGAGTTTTATATTCGAGGGAGAATTGCTGTTCGTTGCCTGGAAGCCGGGCGACAACGAATGTTCCAGCTATTGATCTTGATTGCGGCTCTCTGCGTTGGCTTCACTCTTCCTCTCACGGGAAGGGCCGAATCTTTTTTCGTAATATTCGGGCTCTCTCTTCTTCGCATCATGTTCAGACAGGGATTTGCTGAGAACCCAGGCAATGAGCCCAATACCCACAAAGGACATCAAAGGGTACAGCTTCACATGCCAAGTCAAGTCAAGAGCAATGGCAAAGACAAAAAACAGAACCCACAAAATCCCGGCAACTAGCAATCTTGCGATTATCGCGAGTATGGTTGAAATCATGTTCCCGCTTGAGAAAAGCACCGGACGGAATAATGCCAAAAGGATACATGAACATCCCTACTCGACAAAACGGTGGATTCATCAATATAGCGGATGCACCACTACACGAGTCTCCCAATTCATTCAAAACCATCATCCCTCAAGGACTCAGTTTAAATACAGCGCAATGATCACTACATTTAAGCTGCTGGTCACGTTTTCTGGCGCTC
>NZ_JBIJDC010000077.1:0-22078 GCF_044344315.1 Zoogloea sp.
ACAGGCTGATGAAGAGATGCACCGGGTCCACCGGGGCCATGCGCCCGGCGGCGATCCAGCCCTCGATCACCTGCGCCTTGTCGGCCACCAGGGTGCGCAGCTCGCCGCGCAGATAGTCGCCGATCTCGGGGGCGCCGTGGAGGAGCTCGTTGGCAAACACCCGGGAGGCGTCGGGGTGCTCGGCGCTAAGGCGCATCTTGGCCGCGATGTAATGGCCCAGGGCCTCGCGGGGGTCGGCGTCGGGGGTGAGGCAGTCGGTCTCGGCCAGCCACAGGCGCAGGATGTGGCCGAGCACCGCCCGGTACACCTCGGCCTTGGTACCGAAGTAGTAGTGCAGATTGGACTTGGGCAGACCGGCGCGCAGGGCGATCTCGGCCATGGTGGCGCCCTGAAAGCCGGCCCGGGCAAACACCTGCTCGGCGGCCTGCAGGATGGCGCCCTCCTGCTGCTGGCGGATGCGCCCGCCTCGGCCGTCCTCCCGCGGAAGGCGCGCCGTTGCTGTCACTTGGTGCCGAAGATGCGGTCTCCCGCATCCCCCAGGCCGGGCACGATGTAGCCGTGGTCGTTGAGGTGGCTGTCCACCGCGCCGGTGGTGATGGGCACGTCCGGGTGGGCCGCCTGCAGCGCAGCGACGCCCTCGGGCGCCGCCAGCAGGCACACGAACTTGAGGCTGGAGACGCCCGCCTCCTTGAGCCGCGACAGGGCCGCGCTGGCCGAGTTGCCGGTGGCGAGCATGGGGTCCACCACGATCACCAGGCGGTCTTCCACATCCTCGGGCAGCTTGAAGTAGTACTCGATGGCCTCCAGGGTTTCCGGGTCGCGGTACAGGCCGATGTGCCCCACCCGGGCGCCCGGCAGCAGGTCGATCATGCCGTCGAGCATGCCGTTGCCGGCCCGCAGGATGGACACCAGGCACAGCTTCTTGCCGCTGATCACCGGCACCTCGCAGTCGGCCACCGGAGTGGTGACCTTGATCATCTCGGTGGGCAGGTCGCGGGTCACCTCGTAGGCCAGCATGGCGGCGATCTCCCGCACCAGGCGGCGGAAGTTGTCAGTGGTGGTGTCGGCGCTGCGGGCCATGGACAGCTTGTGCTGCAGCAGGGGGTGGTCGATGACGGTGAGGGGTGCGGTCATGGTGTCCTCCAGCGCGTGGGGTTTCTAAAAGACGGTACCGTCACTGACGATGTTGAGCGGCGGGCCGCCCCCGGGGCGACGCTGGGCGGCGATGCGCCGGCCGGCCGACCAGGTGCCGCCTTCCAGCACCCGTGCCAGGGGGAAGGCCTCGGCGCTCACCCCCAACTCGCCGCGCACGGCGTCGGCCAGGCGGTCGAGGCCGATCACCGTGAGCGCCCGCCATTCGACGATGGACGGGGCGTCCACCGTCCAGGGGTGGGTCCAGAAGCGCGGATCCCGGGGCTGGATGAGGCCGAAATCCAGCAGCAGGCCGCCGTTGCGGTACTCCGGCAGGCCGGTGAGTTCGTCCAGGCCGGTGATGCTCAGGCCGGAGGCTTCCAGGGGTTCGAGCAGGGAATAGGTGAGCCACTGGGTCAGCTTGTGGAAGGGCAGCAGGCCATCCTCCGGGCCCGGGTGACCCCAGCAGTCCCCCAGGGACACCCCCTTCAGGTTCAGGCGGCCGGGCCACACGGGGCCGAGGGCGCGCAGCAGGGTTTCGAGGATGAAGGACGCCGCCACGCGCCCGCCCGTGGCATGGGCATGCAGGTAATCCACCAGCCGGCCGGCCCGGGCCGGCACGCCGAACACCGCCGGTGTGGCCGCCATCACCGCGCCGAGGCGCTGCAGCAGGGCCAGGCGCCCGTCCAGCCCGATCAGCGGGTTGGCAGGCCCGACCTGGAAGGCGTCGGCCAGGGTCTCCGGTGCCAGATCAATCAGGGCGCTGGCATCGCAGCGCAGGGGGTGGGCCGCATCGGCCGACAGGGCGCCACCGGCAAACAGCGCCAGGCTGGCCACGCCGAGGCCTTCCGAGCGGCTCAGGCGCTGGCCGCTGGCCGCATCCCGGTAATGCCAGTCGGGGCCGGCACCGGCATCCAGCAGCACGCTGGGGATCACCAGATCCACCGCCACCCGGGCAGCTTCCAGGCGGTCGCCATCCAGGCCGGAAGTGGTCAGCAGGGCCCCCCAGCGATCCACCCCGCCAGCCTCGAAATGGCGCCAGCGGGCGTGGTAGGGCACGTCCAGATCCGGGTAGTTGAGGCGGATGGTGTGGGCCACGTACTCGGCACACTGGGGGAGCTTTTCCGGATGCCAGGTGAGGAAGGGCGAGCGCCCGGCCTCCACCTGGGCCATCACGATGCTGCAGCGGCTGCGCACCGCCCTCGCCGTGAGCAGGCTGGCGGCCGGGTGCCCGGCGGGCACCGGGGTGTGCCAGCCGGAGGCGGGGCGGTCGGTCAGAACATTCATGCGTGAAGCTCCCTGCCCTTGGCGAGGGCCAGTTCGGCGGCGCCGGGGGGCGCCACCGGGGTGAAGTAGCCGGCGGCCGTCTTGGCGTCCATCTCGACGCGGGCATCGGCCGGAATCAGTTCATCGGGGATCGCCACCTGCTCGACCACGACAATGCCTGCCTTGGTCAGGGCCCCATGCTTCATGTTGCTCATGGAGGCCCAGCGGTCGATGCGGGTGATGCCGAGCCAGTGGAAGACATCCGGCATAAGCTCCTGGAAGCGCATGTCCTGCACGCCCGCCACGCATTCGGTGCGCTCGAAGTAGGTCTCGGCCCGGTCGCCGCCATACTGGCGCTTGCGCGCGTTATACACCAGGAACTTGGTCACCTCGCCCAGAGCACGGCCCTCCTTGCGGTTATAGATCACCAGGCCCACGCCGCCCTGCTGGGCCATCTCGACGCACACCTCGATGCCATGGGCCAGGTAGGGACGGCAGGTGCAGATGTCCGAGCCGAACACATCCGAACCATTGCACTCGTCGTGCACCCGGCAGGCGATGCGGGTGTCGGGGCGGCCGAGCAGGCTCACGTCACCGAAGAAATACAGGGTCATGCCGCCAATGGGCGGCAAAAAGACTTTCAGGTCCGGGCGAGTCACCAGCTCCGGGAACATGCCCCCGGTCTGCTCGAACAGGGCCCGGCGCAGGGCCCGCTCGGCAATGCCAAACCGCTCCGCCACCCCGGGCAGGTACCACACCGGGTCGATGGCCGCCTTGGTCACCCGCACGTCGCCGTTGGCTTCGAGGATGTCCCCGTCGGGCACCAGGCGCCCGGCCTCGATGGCGTCGCGCAGCTCGGGCATGTTGATGTGGGCGGTGGTGATGGCAATGGTCGGGCGGATGTCCATGCCCGCCGCGATCTCCGCCGCAAACTCGTGGGCCACCCGGTGCCCCCACGGGTCCAGGGACACGATGCGCCCCGGATCGCCCCACTGGGGATGGGGGCCGATGGCCGCCGCCGGCACCGTGTTGGTCAGGTCGGGGCGGTGATCCGCCTGCAGATTGCCCGCCGCCACGGCCAGCGCCCGGTACACCGCGTAGGAACCCGAGTGGGTGCCGATCACGTTACGCATGGCCGGCTCGGCCAGGCCCGCCACCAGCGGCCCCCGTGCCACGGCGCTGGTGGCACCCCAATCGATCGCCGGCGCCTGGCGGCTGCCCGCACCCCTGGGATGGGAAGTCAGAACGATGTGGGACGCCATGGCTCGCTCTCCTGAAAAACCTGACCATATGGTCAGTTTTTTACAAGCGAGTTTCATGCCACGCAAAATCCCCCGTAAAACCGGCGAAATCGCCGCCGGCCCATGCACTGCCGTGACACAACATGCGCCGGAATGGTGCGGAACAAAGGGGCAACCGCACATGGCGCACGCGGAATAGACATAGGTGCGACTTGTAGAAGCGACTCGTAGGGGCGACTCGTAGGGGCGACTTCAGTCGCCCACCACGCGTTAATCACCGGCAGGCCGTTGATCAGCGTCCGCGGGCGACTGAAGTCGCCCCTACATATCTATGCTGCAGCCGCAGAAGAAGGCGCATCCGTGGAGCAAACGGGCGGGGATGCTGTCCAAGGTGCACGCCACACTGCGGAGAGGATGGCTAGCCATGAGAACTCTGGTGTTTCTTGCCACCGGCCTGCTGGCCGGGTGTGCCAGCCTGCTGCCGACCTCCCGCCAGGATGTAAACAACCCCTGGAACGATTTCGACGAGGCGAAGAAGAGCTTCGACGAGATCGTGCCCTACACCACCGACCTGGACACGGTGCGCCGGCTTGGCTTCGACCCGTACAAGACGCCGAACATGCAGATCCTCAACCACTCGCAGGTGGTGCGTGCCGTGCTGCCCTCGCCCCTGCAGGAGCGGGCGATGATTCCACCGGGCATCCTGGACTGCATGAAGGCTCAAGAGGGCTGCGTGGGCTACTTCATGGAGCCGAGCCGCATCCACCGCAACCGGGTGGGCAACTTCACCCTCGACTTTCTCAACTTCAAGCGCGACACCCTGACCACCGGCTGGCGCTTCGGCGCGCTGATCGTGGTGATCGACAACCGGGTGGTGTACAAGCAGTGGAGCGGCCGACCGCGCATTGAGGAGACCGAGCTGCGGCGCAACCCCCTCGGCCCACTGCAGGGCATTGGTGAATCCCTCAAGCCCCTGCCCTGAGCCGGGCTGGAACACCCTCACGCTGATCGGGTAATCTGCGGGCCTATTGTGCGGCGCACCAGGCGCGCCGCGCCGCCCGCCTCTCTCCCGATTCAGGAAACACCCCCCATGGAAGACCGAGAACGCTTCGTAGAACTGATCCGGGCGCTGCCCCTTGTGTCGGTGGATCTGGTGCTGGTGCGCGACGGCCGCGAGGTGCTGCTGGGCCTGCGCAACAACCGCCCGGCCCAGGGCTGGTGGTTCGTGCCGGGGGGCCGCATCCTGAAGAACGAGAAGCGCGCCGACGCCCTCACCCGGGTGGCCGCGCGGGAGCTGGGCATTGCCGACATCCACGCCCTCAAGCCTGCCTTCCTGGGGCCTTTCGAGCATTTTTACGCCGACTGCTTTGCTGGCGACAACGGCGTGAGCACCCACTACGTGGTGCTCGGCCATCGCATCGACGTGCCGGCGGGTTTTGAGATCCCTGGCAGCGACGACCAGCACGAAGCCCTGCGCTGGTGGCCCATCGCCGAAGCCCTGAGCAGCGACAGGGTGCATCGTTTCACGCAGGATTACCTGCCGCTGCTGGGTTAGCCCCCGTGGGGGCGACTTCAGTCGCCCACCGAGCGCGGATTACCGGCAGGCGCGGGATCGACGTCCGCGGGCGACTGAAGTCGCCCCTACCGAAGGGACTGCACAGACCGTCAGACGACGCGTCAAGTCCGCGGGCGGCTGAGGGCGCCCCTACCGAAGAGAGTGCACAGACCGTCGGACGACGCCTCAAGCGGAGTTTTCCTGGGTGAATTCGACCCCGCAACGGCAGACAGCTGAAGAGTCTGTGAGCGCGCGAATCGGTGCTAAAGATTGAGCTGCATTTGACGTAGATCAATAGAGTTAAACTTTATTTCTAGGTGTTAAATGAGCTGGCAAACCATGGGTCTGCGGACCAAGCTGATAACCGCGACGGTCGTCACCGTCGCCCTGGGTTTCTCCGTCACCCTCGGCATCGTCACCTACAAGAGCTACACCGCCACCTACGCCCAGGGCGAGGCTCTGGCCCAGGCCGAGGCGATGGATGCGGCGGCCAAGGTGCGCCTGCGCCTGGACAGCGCCATGTCGGCCGCGCACAGCCTGGCCCTTGCCCTGGAGGGCCTCCACGGCGCCGGTGGCCACAGCCGGACCGCCATCAACGCCCTGCTGCTGCACAGCCTTAAGGGCCGGCCCGAGGTGCTCGGCATGTATACCGGCTGGGAGCCCAACGCCTTCGACGGCGACGACGCCCGCCATGTCGGCAAGGAAGGCCACGACAGCACCGGCCGCTTCGTGCCCTACTGGCACCGGGGCAACGGCCAGCCGGCCCTGGAGCCGCTGGTGGATTACACCAAGGAAGGCGCCGGCGACTATTACATCCTAGCCCAGCGCAGCAGCAAGCCCCAGCTGATCGACCCCTATTTCTACGCCCTCAGCGGCAAGCAGGTGCTGATCACCTCGCTGGTGCAGCCCATCCTCAAGGACGGGCGCTTCCAGGGTATCGCCGGGGTGGACATTGCCCTCGACACCCTGCAAAAAGAGCTCGCTGCCATCCGCCCGCTGCAGGCCGGGCACGTGGCCCTCTACTCGGCCTCCGGGCTGGTCGTCTCCCACCCCGACGCCGCCCAGCTGGGCAAGCCCGCCAGCCTGCCGGCCGAAGCCATCTCTGCCCTCAAGGACGGCCGCAGCCTGCGCTGGAGCGATGAGCAGGGCCAGGTGAACTTCCTCGAGCCCACACGCATCGACGGCCCCGACAAGAGCTGGGCCACCGTGGTGTCGGTGCCCACCAGCGCCATCGTGGGCTCGGCCGAATCCCTGCGTGCCACGGCCATTCTGCTCGGTCTGGTCAGCGCCGGCCTGATCACCGCAGTGCTGTTTGGGCTGCTCACCGCCCTCACCCGCCCCCTCACCCAGCTCTCCCGGGCCATGAGCGAACTGAGCAGCGGCGACGCCGACCTGACCCGCCGGGTGCCCATCGACCGGGCCGACGAGCTGGGCCGCACCGCCGCCTCGCTCAACGCCTTCCTCGACCGCCTGCAGAGCATGTTCCGCGACGTGCGCGACGAGAGCCAGGCTCTGGCCAAAGGCCTGCGTGCCGTCAATCGCTCCACCGAGCAGGTGGCCATGAGCTCCCGCACGGTGGCCGACACCACCAGCGAGAACGCTGCCACCATCGAGGAGATCACCGTCTCCAGCGGCCACATCGCCGACCACGCCCGGGAGGCCGACGAGGCCATGCTGACCACCCGCGAGCAATCCCGGCGCAGCGCCGCCGCCGTCAATGCCATGGAAGCCCAGATGCGCAACATCGGCGCCACCATCGAGCGCCTGGCCGGCTCCCTGGGTGAGCTGTCGGCCCGCTCGCAGCAGGTGGC
The DNA here is from genome assembly GCF_044344315.1 of Zoogloea sp. Taxonomy (GTDB): domain Bacteria; phylum Pseudomonadota; class Gammaproteobacteria; order Burkholderiales; family Rhodocyclaceae; genus Zoogloea. The sequence goes on from NZ_JBIJDC010000077.1 coordinate 7,005, forward strand.
CGGGGTGGTGCAGGTGATCCGCGAGGTGGCCGACCAGACCAACCTGCTGGCCCTCAACGCCGCCATCGAAGCCGCCCGTGCCGGCGAACAGGGCCGCGGCTTTGCCGTGGTGGCCGACGAGGTGCGCAAGCTGGCCGAACGCACCGGCAGCGCCACCCTGGAGATCCGCTCCACCATCGAGTCCATGCACCACGACACCGAGCAGGCCGTCGCCGGCATGACCGGCACCCGCAACGAGGTCGAATCCGGCATCGCCAACGTGGCCGCCGTGGCCCGGGAGATCGCCGCCATCGAAGCCAGCATGGAGGCCGCCGCCCTGAGGGTGCGGGAGATCGCCGAAGCCACCCGCGAGCAGTCGGCCGCCACCACCGCCCTGGCGCGCTCGGTGGAGGTCACCTCCAACATGGTCACCAGCACCGACGACGCCATCCAGAACGCCTCCGGCACCATCGTCCAGCTCGACCAGGCCTCCGGCCGGCTGGGCGAACTGGTGGGGCGCTTCAAGCTCTGAGTGGCCCCCAGGGGGCTGGAGGGGGCGTAGGACCGTAGGGACGTAGGGGCGACTTCAGTCGCCCGCGGACTTCGATCAGGGGATTGCCGGTGATCGACGCGCGGATGGGCGACTGAAGTCGCCCCTACAAGTCGCCCCCGCAGGTCGCCCCCGCAGGTCGCACCTACAAACCGCGCCTGCCGGGGGCGATGGGTGTTCTTTCACCCCACGCCCGGCCCCGGCACAATGGTCGCCCACGCCAACACCCGGAGCGGCCCCGCCATGTCCATCACCGAACTCTTCGGCATCGACCTGCCCATCATCCAGGCGCCCATGGCGGGCGTGCAGGGCAGTGCCCTGGCCATCGCCGTCAGTCAGGCCGGCGGCCTGGGCTCGCTGCCCGGCGCCATGCTCACCGCCGACACCCTGGCCCGGGAGATCGGTGCCATCCGGGCCGCCACCGACCGCCCCTTCAACGTCAACTTCTTCTGCCACACCCCACCGCAGCCCGATGCCGAGCGCGAGGCCGCGTGGCGCGCCGCCCTCATCCCCTACTACCGGGAGTTCGGCATCGACCCCCAGGGCATCCCCAGCGGCCCCGGGCGCAGCCCCTTCAGCGCCGAGCTGGCCGATGCCATCGCCCCCTTCCGGCCGCCGGTGGTGAGCTTCCACTTCGGCCTGCCCGCCCCCGCGCTGCTGGCCCGGGTCAAAAGCTGGGGCGCCCGCGTGCTGTCGTCCGCCACCACCGTGGAAGAAGCCCTCTGGCTCGAAGCCCACGGCGCCGACGCCATCATTGCCCAGGGGCTCGAAGCCGGCGGCCACCGGGGCATCTTTCTCAATGACGACCTCAGCACCCAGACCGGCACCTTCGCCCTGCTGCCGCGCATCGTCAGCGCCGTGCGCATCCCGGTGATTGCTGCCGGCGGCATTGCCGACGCCACCGGCGTGGCCGCCGCCCTGGCCCTGGGCGCCGCCGGCGTGCAGGTGGGCACCGCCTACATGCTGTGCCCCGAAGCCACCACCAGCCCCGTGCACCGGGCCGCCCTGCAAAGCCCCGACGCCGGCCACACCGCCCTCACCCGCCTGTTCACCGGCCGGCCGGCGCGGGGCATCGTCAACCGCTTCATGCGCGAAATCGGCCCCCTCAACCCCCTGGCCCCCGCCTTCCCCCTCGCCACCGCCGCCGTCGCCCCGCTGCGTGCCGCCGCCGAAAGCCAGGGCAGCGCCGACTTCTCGCCCCTGTGGTGCGGGCAGAACCCCCTGGGCTGCCAGGAGATCGGCGCCGGCGAGCTCACCCGGGCCCTGGCAAGCAAGGCCGGATAAGACACATCCCGCCTGCAGGGGCCACCGGGGGCGACTTGTAGGGGCGTCTTCTGTCGCCCACCACTCGCCGATCACAGGCAGTCCCTTGATCCAAGTCCGCGGGCGACTGAAGTCGCCCCTACCAGGCTACGCAGCGCGCGTGGGCTGTTGCGTCTTGCGGGCGAGTCGCCCCTACCAGGCTACGCGGAAGGCATGGGCCGCTGCGTCTTGCAGCCCGCCGGCAAGATCGCCCCGACTTGCCTATGCTTACGGAGGTCCGCCGGACACACCGGCCCCACCCCCAACACCAAGGAGACCCCACCATGAACAACCCCGTCGGCTGGTTCGAGATCTACGTGGACGACATGCCCCGCGCCAAGGCCTTCTATGAGACCGTTTTCGGCGCCCCCCTGACCCGCCTCGAAGCCCCCGAAGACCCCGCCAGCCCCACCCTGGAAATGTGGGCCTTCCCCATGCAGGACAACGCCTACGGCGCCACCGGCGCCCTGGTGCGCATGCCCGGCTTCCGTACCGGCGGCAACAGCGTGCTGGTGTACTTCCACTGCGCCGACTGCGCCGTGGAAGCCGCCCGGGTCGTCCCCGCCGGCGGCGAGATCCAGCGCGACAAGTTCGCCATTGGCCACCACGGCTTCATCGCCCTGGCCGTGGATACCGAAGGCAACATGATCGGGCTGCATTCGATGGCCTGAGCGGCACGGCCGGCGCCCCGCCCCCGCGCGGAAAAGGCCGGCCAAATGCCGTTAAGATATGGGCCGTCTCCCAGAAACGACCGGCCCGACCATGCCTCGACTGCTCGCCCTGCTCATCCTCATCGCCAATCTGGCCGGCTGCACCGGCTTTCTCGATCTGAAGCACGACCTGAAAACCTATCAGGACACCATCACCCACGTATCCGGCACCCTGGCCGCGCCCGACTGCCCCAGCTGCGCGATTCTCGTCGTCGCCCTGGACAAGCAGGGCCAGCCCCTGAGCTACAAGGTCTTCGAGCACCCCGGCCGCTTCGACATCCTGGTCAGCCCCCGCGCCGCAAAGCTCTTCGTGTTCCAGGACATCAATCACGACATCGCCTTCAACCCCGGCGAACCCTACGCCCCTCACACCCTGCCCAGCGCGCACCCGGACGGCACGCCGCTGACCGGCATCGACCTGAAGCTCAGCGCCGCAAGCAGCCCCCCGCCCGCCGGGACCTACCCCGACGGCAACCTCTTTGCGCTGCGCAACAGGCTGGTGGCCGGCATCGACGTCCAGCTGGGCAGCGTGGCCAAGCTGAACGAGGCCCGCTTCGACCCGGAGCGCGCCAGCATGGGCATGTGGCAGCCCATGCAATTCCTCAAGGCCGGCCTGTCGGGCATCTACTTCCTGGAGGACTATTCCCCGAACAAAACACCGGTCCTGTTCGTGCATGGCATCAACGGCACCCCCCGGGACTTCGCCGAACTCGTCAGCCGCATCGACCGCAACACCTACCAGCCCTGGCTGTTCTACTACCCCTCGGGCCTGGAGATCCCCACCATCGGCGATGCCCTGCTCAACATGCTCAACGAGCTGCGCCAGGAGCGTCACTTCAATGACCTGCACATCGTGGCCCACAGCATGGGCGGGCTGGTTTCGCGGTCCCTGCTCAATACCTGCCGCCTCGAAAGCGAGTGCGACTTCGTCCGCACCTTCACCTCCATCTCCTCCCCCTTCGGCGGCGCACAGGCGGCCAAGAGCGGCGTGGAATACGCCCCCGTCGTCATGCCGGTGTGGCGCAGCATGTCACCGGAAGGCCCCTTCCTCACCGACCTCTTCTCCACCCCCTTGCCCGCCGGCGTCGAACACCACATCCTGTTCGGCTTCCGCAACGTCGCCACCCTCTCCGCCACCAGCGGCGACGGCACCATCCCCCTAGACAGCCAGCTGCGCCACGCCGCACAACAGCAGGCCGCCTCCCTGCGCGGCTACGACGAAGACCACCTGAGCATCCTGCGCAGCGAACTCACCGGCACCTACGTCAACGCCATCCTCTCCCGGGTGCCCCCGCGCCAGCCCTGAACCCGGCCGTACAGCGCCGGCCCCCGCCGGCGGGCACTTCCGCACTCAAATCCAGTGCACCGCATCACTTTTCCCGCCACCAGCTCCGGTGGCACCATCTCTCATATTCCCGCCCCATAAAAAGAACTGCGTCATCACCGGATGAAGCACGAACTCCAGTCCCTTGCCGTGCTCATCGACGCCGACAACGTCCGCCTCGACACCCTCACGCCCATCCTCGACGCCACCGCCCGCCTGGGCCGCGTGACAGTACGGCGCATCTACGGTGACTTCACCACCCCCCACCTGGCCGGCTGGCGCCTCAAGCTCTCCGAACACGCCATCCACCCCATCCAGCAATACCGCAACACCACCGGCAAAAACGCCAGCGACAGCGCCCTCATCATCGACGCCATGGACCTGCTCCACTCCCGGCGCTTCGACGGCTTCTGCCTGGTGAGCAGCGACAGCGACTTCACCCGCCTGGCCACACGCATCCGCGAAGACGGGCTGATGGTCTTCGGCTTCGGCGAAAAGCAAACCCCCAGCGCCTTCGTGAACGCCTGCGACCGCTTCAACCATGTGGAAGAGCTAACCACCTCGCCGCTGGAAGTGATCGCCACCCATGCCGCCCGGGCCGAAACGCCCGCCGCAGCCAGCGCCCCGGCCGCACCTGCCACCCCACCAGCGACACCCCCTGCCCCCGCAAAACCCGCCCCCACAACGCTCCGCCCCCTGCCCCAGGCCGCAGCGGCCCTGCGTGACGCCTACCGCGGGATGGAAGCGGAAGACGGATGGGTGATGGTGGTGAAGCTCTATTCAAAGATCCGCAGCAGCCAGCCGGAATTCAAGCCGCCGCTATTTGGCTGCAGCAGTGATCTGGATCTGATTGAAAAGACCAAAGCCTTCGATCTGGAAAATCGGCCGCACAAGAAGGGGCATAGCTATTTCTGTCGGGCGAAGGATTTCGGGGTGCCGAAAGCTGTGCCTAAGGCTGCCAAAGCGACCAAGGCGGTGGCGCAGCCTCAAGCCAAGGCTGGGCTTGATGGCGCGAATACGCATGCACTGCTACAGGCGGTGAAACTGGCAACGACGGGAAATGGCTGGGCGCCGGTGCAGGCAATTGGGGTTCAGTTCAAAGCAATGGGGAAAAGCATCAAGGGGTCGGGACATTCCACGCTGACGAATGCGCTGAAGGCGACGGGGAAGGTAGAGATGCGGGGGAGTGGGATGGGGGCTTGGTTTAGGGGGAAGGGGTGAGGAGAGGGTATGGGTCCGGAGTGGAGGCAGAAGTGGATATCCGCCAACAGCAGCTATCGGCCAGAAGCGGCCGGTCGCCATCCGATCCAGATAGCGGCCATTCGGGCGGAACGGTATGCTCTACACCTACGTGCCACATGATCGGATCAACCCACTATGCCGGCGCTGCTGCTTTTCCTGTTTTGTTATTTGCCTTGTGAGTAGTTCCTTCCTTTAAACAGCAACTTGCAAAACATGTTATCCGGCATTCCGATTTTATGCGGCAGAACTGTCGCCCTATAACAAAGTTAGATTCCTTAGTTCACCAAAGATGACCACACAAGATGAATCCGACGAGGTTGCAGGCGACTACGCCGCCTTGACCGTAGACACATGTATTTTTGACTCGAACGGCTTGCTACTCGATAGAGGGCTCCTACGTCAATTGCACCAATTTCAAGAAAGCCCTATCGATTTAATAATCTGCGACATTGTGCACAGCGAGTTAGATAACCATCTAAAACAAAAAGCTACAGACGCAAAGAGTAAAATTGCAGCGGCATTAAAGGCGGCGAACCCTCACTTGGGCATAGATGAGGGCAGTCTAGCGAAAGCTCACGAACTGCTCTCAAACGGTGCAGAAACCGACATTTCCAAGAAGAGGCTGCAAGAATTCTTGAACGCTTGCGGCGCTGTATTAATAAAAGCTTCGGATTACATCGAAATATCCGAGGTCACAAGCCTCTACTTCGCCGGTGAGCCACCATTTGAAGCATCGGGCGACAAAAAGAGCGAATTCCCAGATGCAATAGCCCTGCTGACACTGGAAGCTTGGGCGAAAGAAAGCGGCAAGAAGATTCTGGCGGTCAGCACTGATCGAGGATGGAAAGCGTTCGCAGAGAAATCAGAATGGATTGACGCAAGCAGTGACCTCGCAAAGTCAATAGCCGCATTCCAATCAAAAAATGCACCAAGCCTTATTGCGAAATACCTGCGCGAGGATCTGGCAAAAGAACACAAGAGCAAATATTTCGACGAAATTGCAGACGCCATCAAAAGCTCCCTAGATGGGATCGATATAGAAATTGAGGCCAGCGCAGCCTACTACTACGAGCCTGATGAAATTTATGCAACTTACGATGATCACACCATCCTCACTGACAACGCAGGAAAGCCAAGAATCAACCTAGTAGGCAGTGATTCGGATAGCGTCACTGTAAACATCGCATGCGAAGTATCCTGCACGGTGCACGCCAGCTTTGATCTGCAGGCATGGGACTCGATTGACAGAGAATATTTATCTATTGGCAGTGTCTCAAGTGAAGTTCAAGACACATATCAAACAGACGTCTTGATCACCCTGAGCGGCGAACTAAGCCAGGGGCTCGAAGGGATGGAAATAGAAGAAATTGAGGTCACCGAAACTATCGGTCACGCCGATTTTGGCAACATTGAGCCTGATTGGGGGTACGAAGAATGAGTGGCGCCCAGAAATCTAACTGTCGGTTCAACGCGGACGCCAACACTGGCCATGGCTTCGCCATTTTCATGGCCAGTGTTGGTGCCCTACGCGCTTCGCGCTCCGGCGCCGGCTAACCTGGGCGTTGGGCCTCGATATGGACCTATTAGCGACTCTTCGCACAAGAATGTGCACCCTCGCTGAGGGCGAGTACATGCCCGGCCTGCGCGCGGTCCTACTACATATCGAGACTGCGTTCAGGCACCTCCAGCGCGGTCAGGAGACACAAGACGAAACAGCCTTCACCGACGCGATTTACCGAAGCAACCAAGCATTTGAGGGCAGTATCAAGGAGGCGTACAGGGTATTGGCTGGAAAAGATCCCGATCGCATGCGACCATTCGACATTGAGGGCTACCTTGAGAAAAACAACGTCTTTCGCACCCGCATTCTCTCGCTGTTTACGAATTACCGAACGGAATGGCGCAATCCATCGACACACGACTACAAACTCGATTTTGATGAAAGCGAAGCGTTTCTTGCCATCGTTTCCGTGGCTGCGTTCGCGTGCCTTCTCCTAGATCAAATCGCGGAGCACCTTGCCTTTCTCGCGGCGAAACAAGAGGCGGAAATCAACAAACCATTGTTGGAGCAGCAACTGCCGAAGAAGACCGAACCTCTTGTGGATCGGCTTACTCAAGCACTGCTGGCCTTTGCGCAACAGCATCAACCGGTGTCGTCATCGACAACTGCCCAAATGGAAAGTCAGCTCGTCGGTGCAATTTCCGGATTCCTCGCGAGCGTGACACCTGAGTATCAGGTGCGTTCCGAGGAGAAGTTGGTTTCCGGGAGGCCCGAGCGCGCTGACTTAGTCATTCAAGATAAAGAAGATCGGGTCGTCGTGGAGTTGAAGCGCGCACGATGGTCGAGGGCAACGTACCACAACGCGCTCGCTCAGCTGGAGCACTACCTGCTGCTCTCGAATACGCCAGGGGGGATCCTTTACTTTGCCTCAGAGGCGCCAACCGAGTACGAAGTTGATCAGCATGAGGTTCCAAACAATCACGGCCGGATTGTCATCCTTCGCCCGAAACGCGAGGCCCAACCCTTCGTTGCAGGGCACGCTCCGCCTACCGGCGGCGCGCCCCTAAACTAGGACATTCGGCATCATCACATTCACCCAATTTCATAGGGCATTAACGTGAGCTACAAACCGCGAACGCTTTTCGGCCTAATCGAAGATATCAACACATCTCTCTTTCTGCCGCACATTCAGCGGCCCTTCGTCTGGGAGGAAGAGCAGATGCTCCGACTATTCGATAGCTTGATGCGCAACTACCCGATCCAGACACTCTTGTTCTGGAGGACTAAAGATGAGATTAAGGCTCGCAAATTCATGGAGGAGGCCGAATGGGATCCTGATCTCAGCGACTTCTACGAGCCGAATGTCAGCAAATCCGGGGCTGAGAAGGTCTTCGTGCTCGATGGGCAACAGCGAATGCAGACGCTCTATGCGATCTTTCGAGGTGCCATATTGTCAGAGTCGGGCGTTCGCCTAGAGGCGTACTTTGACGTAACGAGTGGCGACAAAATGACTGATACCGGTCTTCTGCATCAGATCAAGTTCTCCAACGAGCCGCTTCCCCTTCCCTGGTATCGGGTCGCTAATCTTCTTGGTGCACATGCTCAGCGCAACGCTGAGGAACTTGCCGACGAACTCAACGAGTCCCTTGATGCGCTGAACGCAAGCAAACCTGTTGAGCAACGCGACACAGAAGAAGTCAGGCGCAGTAGGGAAAAGCGCGTGAGGCGAAACATGAGTCAGCTCATTTCGCTCCTACGGGAGGAACGCCATTTTTGGGTCCAACAGCTTGACGGTGTGGCGGACAAATTCCCGTACAAGACCGTGCTCGACATATTCGTTCGCGTCAATTCGGGCGGAACCAAATTGGATGCCTCGGATTTGATGTTTGCCGCGATGAAGGAAGGGTGGGGCGAAATCGAAGAAGCTATCGAAGAGACGACAGAGTTGCTGAACGGCGCGAACCTTCAATTCGACAAAACCTTCCCGTTGAAATGCCTCTTGGTCGCGCATGGGCGTGGTGCAGAAGCATCCGCAGAGAAGTTCACTGGCGCCGACGGCGAGAAGCTCCTAACCGACATGGAGGCCAGTTGGGAGCGAGCGGAGCATGCGTTTCAGGAATTGCGTGATTTTCTCGCCAACGACCTCAAGATCTTCGCTGACAAAGTCATCCGCAGCTATACAAGCTTCATCCCGCTCTTCGATTATCTCTATCAAAATCCCAAGCCGAAAGAAGCTGATCGGGCGCTGATGCGTGGCTACCACTACAAGGCACAACTATTCGGTTGGTACTCGCAAAGCACGGACACAGTAGTCAACGCCTTGCACGGCATCGTTGGGAAGCCGTGTCCGGGTGGATTCCCAATCGACGACGTGAAGGCATATTTTGCCGGTCGGAGCAGTCAAGGCGAGTTGAAAAAGCATCAACTCACGGAGACACGACTTCGGTTCATCTTGCTGAATCTTGTGTATGTCGACCAGATGGGAACCTCGCCCTTTGATGTGAAATACAAGGGAAATGAGCCCCACGTCGACCACATCTACCCGCGCCACGCATCCCTGACGAAGCTTGGACTTCCGTCGTCCGAAGTTAACCACCTTGGAAACTATCGGTTCGTTGGCGCCACCGACAATATCCGCAAGCGCGGCGAACTTCCTGCGAGCTACTTTTCTCGCCTCAAGCATTCTGGAGTCGACATTCGCAAACATCTCTTGCTCGACAGTTTCTCTGCCGACCCGTCGCAACTTGCGTTTGATGAAGATAACTATCGCAAATTTCGCGACGAACGTTTAGAGGCCATCTGGCAAATCGCCAATACTATCGTCAACCCTGAAAACAGTAAGGTTGCGACGTGATGCCGAACCCGGCAGTCGAGCGGACCCGCGCGAAAAGCAGCGCCGGCCGCTCACTTCTACGCTGAACGACAGCTTTCCTAAAAGCTCAACGGCAACATTGGGTCGGAACCTGTCTGTCCTAGGTGCTGCAATCAGTCAGAAGCTGCCGTACGACTCATCGATCCAAAGCGGTTGTTGGCATAAGCTCTGTAGGATGACATTAGACAGCACCCGATGAGCTTTCGAGACAACAATCCAATCTTACTTGAGGTTAGAGACTCCCATGTCCCGCGCATACCAGAGTTTTGAGTACAGCATCAAAGACGCTGAGGAGCTACTCGCCCACTTCGATACTATCAATGCAAATCCCCCACCTGCAAATGCCGAGGTACTGAAACGTGCTGGCTTGGTTATGGCCTTAACAGCTTGGGAAACTTACGTCGAGGATCGGCTACTCGAAGAAATGAACAAGAAACTAGGTGTGGTCGCTGGAAGTTACGTCGGTGATTTTGTCATGAAAAAATTGCACACCGATCTCAAGCAATTCCACAACCCAAGCTCGGATAAAACAAGACGCATATTTCAAGAATACTTGGGTCTTGATGTCACCGAAGGATGGTCATGGGCTAACTATGAACCTGAAAAGGCAAGAAGCACTTTGAATAGTTGGATCGCTAAACGCGGAGATGCCGTTCACCGATCCAGGCCCATAAACAACGGCGCTCCCGTTCCGCATCTAATTAAACGCGACGAACTAGAAAAGGCAATTCGCTTTATAAAAGATCTCGTAAAAGCCACAGACGCCTATGTTGACAACAATCTCTAAGCTTTTTGGTTGGTCTTTGGTGAGCAAGTGCGCCGGTACGATCACGGCTCACTTCTGAGAATAAAAATGGCTTACACAATGCGTGTCCTAATCAATGATTTCGCGATCAGAAGCTTCCGCAGGGAATCAGGGGACGGACCACAGTATTACCAATCCGCGACGCACTGCGCGGGAGGCGGCCTGCGAGCGCCTGGACCCGCAATCGGCAGCAGGCCGCGACGCGGCCCCAGGACGTGGGCGTGCAACGCGCCCTGGCGAACCTTGCGCAGAGGTGCAGCGCGGACTGCCGCTGAAGGGTGTCAGGGTCGTCGGAACGGGCTTGTCCGCTTTTTCCTGGCCGGCGTTTCATGGAATCGGGCCGGGTTGAAACCGGTGCGCTGAGCAAGGAGGTGTTCACCATCGATGCGCTCGGCCAGGCTTTCGATGTCGCGCGCGCTTACACCGACCTGGGCGAAGTGCGCCTGCCAGGTGCTCACAAGCTCAATGACGGCGGCGATCTCTGCAGCGGCTTCTGTGGGCAGCAGGCCGAAGGCATCGCACTGGGACATGGCATTGTCGAGCGTCGAATCGCGGCCATGGCTGCCGCAGATGAACTCCTGGAAGCCCTGCCCCGAATTGCTCGGTAGCACGTCGTAGGCCGGCGCCAGTTTCAGGCGGCCATTCCGGTGCAGGTCCACAACCAGCAGGGCGTGATTCTTTTCGTGATCGTCGGTGTTGTCGACCAGGATATTGAAGACCATCCGACGGAAGAGTTCACGGGCGTCGCGCTGATGGGTGTCGTCCTGGGTGATGCCCACCCGACGCAGGATCCGGGCGAGTTCGGGGTAACCCAACTCGGGCTCCTCCCCGGACGGGGTGGCTGCACGGATGGCGGTGCCAGCCGAGATGGCGTGAATCCGCCGGCCTTGCTCCCGGTCGAAGCGGCGGATCGCGAGGGCGTGGGCGCCCGCAAGAGGGATGATCTGCGTTCTTGCCACGGTGATGCCTGCACGCTCGGCAAGCGTCATCGTCGCGTGCTCGATGAGCGGCGTGTCCACGGGCTCGCCGTTGAAGAACTTGATGAGCCACTGCTCGCCACCGATGTCGATGAGGGCCTTGGGCTTTGCGCCACCGAGGCTGCCACCGGCGCGAATGATCTTCGCCTCCATGGCGCTGATGGGCTCTGCGGCTTCGATCTTGGCGACCACCTCGCTCAGCCGCTGCGCGTCGTCGAGTCGCGGCAGCGGGCTCCCTGCGCGCGGGATGTAGGAGGTGGACGACCGGGAAACGCCGAGCGCGCCAAATCGGTCGTCACCCGCGTAGTAGAGATACTCCATGAGGGAGAGGCGCCCGGGCTTGTCCAGGAAGCGGATGACCTTCTCTCCCCAGCGGTCCGGCCGTGCATCGTCCACTGCGCCGACCGCACGCTGGGCATCGGCCGCCAGGCGGCCCGGGGGCAGGTGTTCGATGTCGACAAGGGGGAGATCCTCGCTCAACGCAAACCCATCGGCCAGCCATGCCTCCCCGTAGCGCAAGGAGACGCCCTTTCCGGCAGCGACCAGCCTCAGTGCGCCGACATGGCGCGGGGTGGCAGGATCGCCCAGATACCACAGGAACAGCTCATCCAGACGCATCTCAGTCTTTCACCCGCTGCATGCGGGCCTCCGCGGAAGCCTGGGCGCGTTTGCGCCCCAGCTCCACTGCCGCACGCACATCCATCTCGATGGCGCCCCGGTCGTGTTCGGGCGCAGCGAGGGCCCCCAGTTCGCCATCACGCTGGATCAGCCAGAGGGCGGTGGCGACGATGCCGATCCCCACGGCGGGGTCGCCGGCTTCGAGCCGCTGCAGCGTGGGCACCGAGACGCCCATGCGCTTCGCCCAGGTTTTCAGGGATTCCTTGCGGCGCAAGCGGGCCACCGCGAGGTCGGCACCCAGCTTTTCAATGGCGGCGGCCGTGGCTGGCGGTAACTGCAGGAGAGCACGAGCGGTTTTAGGCATACATATAGATTGTAGTTAACTAATGACTTACGTAAACATCTATATTTATATTTGTCTCATCTTCTTGCTGCGTCGGCGAGTCGCCCAGGCCTGGCCCCGTGCGTCAGTCTTTCACGGAACTGTCCGTCTGCAATGGGCTCAATGCATCAGGATGTGCCGCCCGATGACCGTTTTGGCGTTGTTACACCCGCGCGCTCGTGGTAAACCTCCATCCTCGGCCTGGCGCTTTTCCTTACGCGCATCGGCCTTCGGATCACCGCACTTGCTTCAACACATTCATGCCCACAACCGCCCCCCCCACCGAGTCTTACCGCCACTCCGAATGGCTGGCTTCCACCGAGCTGCCGACCACCCACGGGGTGTTCTCCATGCACGTTTTCCGCACCACCGTCCCGTCGGCGAGCCAGGGCTTCCAGGAGCATGTGGCCCTGGTGTATGGCACAACGGAAGGGGTGGCCGGGCTGCCGGTGCGGGTTCATTCCGAATGCCTCACCGGCGAGGTGTTCGGCTCGCTCAAATGTGACTGCCGCGACCAGCTCGACCTGGCCCTGTCGGAGATCGTCCGCCTGGGGGCCGGCATCGTGCTGTATCTGCGCCAGGAAGGGCGGGGAATCGGTCTGGCCAACAAGGTGATGGCCTATCAGCTCCAGTCCCAGGGGCACGACACGGTGGACGCCAACCGCCTGCTCGGCCTGCCCGACGATGCCCGTTCCTACGAGATGGTCCCGGAGATGCTGGCCCACTTCGGTGTGCCCAGCATCCGCCTGATGACCAACAACCCGGACAAGCTCGCCAAGCTCACCGGGCTGGGGGTGAAGATCGAAGGCTGCCTGCCGGTGATCACCACGCCCAACACCCACTCCATCGGCTACATCCGCGCCAAGCGCCAGCGCATGGGGCACGCCCTGCCGGACATCCCCGGTAGCGTTAAGACCCGCTAGCAGCGGGCGGAAAGCAGCACGCGCCCGGCTGGGGCGAGTTCGTGCTGCAAGCCGCTGTCTGACGCAGCGTTTCCTGTAGGGGCGAGGTGTAGGGGGCGACTTGTAGGGGCGACGTCAGTCGCCCACCACGCACCGATCACCGGCAGGCCGTTGATCAGAGTCCGCGGGCGACTGAAGTCGCCCCTACATGGCATCCCAGCCGTCCGTCCAGGCGCGGGTGGGGCATCCGGAGTGCCCTAGCCTGCCACCACCTTCACCGCTTCGCGCTTCCATTCGGCGCTGCGGGTCACCGACACGCGGCGGGCCTTGGGGACGGCGAGGGGTTTGGCCAGGGTGATCTCGGCACGTTTGATGGGGAAGCGCTGGCCGAGCACGTCGAGCATGGCCTGGCTGAGGTGTTCGAGCAGGTTGAAGTGGCGGCTGGCGAGGAGTTCTTCGAGGGCGCTCACCACCTGGTCGTAGTCCACGGTGTGGCGGATGTCGTCGCTGCGGCCCGCCAGGGTGCCATCGATGGCAAGGCGCAGGTCGATGTCGAGGGGCTGGAGAGCGGCGAGCTCGTGGGCGTAGATGCCGATGGAGGCTTGCAGGCGCAGGCCTTCGAGGCCGATGAGGCAGTCGTCCATGTCAGTGCCCCTTGAGGACGGGGGCTTCCCAGTCCTGGTAGTCGTCGGTCTGGCGCATGCGCAGGGCGCGCTCGGCCGAGCGCAGGGTGTTCTCGATCAGCATGGTCACCGTCATCGGGCCAACGCCGCCCGGCACCGGGGTGATCCAGCTGGCCTTCTCCTTCACCCCCTCGAAATCCACGTCGCCAACGATCTTCCCGTCAGGCAAACGGTTGATGCCCACGTCGATGACGATGGCCCCCTGCTTGACCATCTGTGGCACGATCAGCCCGGGCTTGCCGGCTGCCACGATCAGGATGTCGGCGAGGATGGTGTGCTGGGCCAGGTCACGGGTCTTGGCGTGACAGATGGTGACGGTGGCTTCACGCTGCAGCAGCATCAGGGCCATGGGTTTGCCGACGATGTTGCTGGCCCCCACCACCACCACGTTCTTGCCGGCCACGTCGGTGCCGGTGGTGTCGAGCAGCAGCTGCACGCCGTAGGGGGTGCAGGGCGGGAAGATGGTGTTGCCCACCACCAGCCCGCCGACGTTGTAGAGGTGAAAACCGTCCACGTCCTTGTGCACGCTGATGGCCTCCAGCACCTTGCGCCCGTCGATGTGGGGCGGCAGGGGCAGCTGGATGAGGATGCCGTGCACCGCCGGGTCGGCGTTGAGGCGGGCGATGGTGGCGAGGACCTCCGATTCCAGCGTGTCGCCCGGCAAGGCGATGTGGAAGGAGCGCACCCCGCATTCCTCGCAGGCCTTCACCTTGTTGCCCACATAGACCCGGCTGGCCGGGTTGTCGCCCACCAGGATCACCGCCAGACCCGGGGTGACGCCCTGGGCCACGAGGGTGCCGACGCGGGTCTTGAAGCCTTCGCGGAGTTGTTTCGAGAGGGCCTTGCCGTCAATGATGCGGGCAGTCATGAATTCAGTCTCCTGCAAAAAAACGGGGCGGCCCGAAAGCCGCCCCGGTGAAACGCCTTGCGGGGCGAGAGGGAGAAACACGGTTGCGGGCAGGCCGGTGATCACAGTCCGCGGGCGACTGAAGTCGCCCCTACGGGGAAGGCTGCAGGCGGCATGGCGGGATCTGACGCTCCTGTAGGGGCGACTTCAGTCGCCCATCGCGGTTGATTCATCGGCTTGCCCTTGATCGAAGTCCGCGGGCGACTGAAGTCGCCCATACGGGGAAGGCTGCAGGCGGCATGGCGGGATCTGACCCTCCTGTAGGGGCGACTTCAGTCGCCCATTGCGCTTGAATCATCGGCATGCCTTTGATCGAAGTC
>NZ_JBIJDC010000078.1:0-22040 GCF_044344315.1 Zoogloea sp.
ATAAACCCCCAGCCCGCCAGAGCATGGACAGGCCGGTGATCAAAGCCCGCGGGCGACTGAAGTCGCCCCTACGGTCCCTCCGGCCGCCGTCGCTGCATTCTGAGCGTCCTTTTTGCTCCATCCATCGGGTGAGTCGGCCAGGATAACTTCACCCTCATCAAGGACGGTGCCCCGCGCTGCAGGTTATAAGTAACCCGCCTGCCACCCGGGACCCCTTGCATGAACACTCCCACCCAAACCCTGCGCGTCGTGTTTGCCGCGAGCGCATTCGCGACCTCCGTCATCCTGGTGCTCTTTGTGCGCGGCCGGGCGGAGTGGACGACGGCGTTCTGGTTGCAGCTTGCTGCGGCGTCCCTCGCCCTGTGTGCCGGCGTGTGCTTTGTTATGTTCCGCAAGGGCGGCATGCGGCTGGTTGGGGTGCCTTTGTGGCCCTTTGTTCGCCTGTTCCTGCGCCAACTGGCAATCGTCTATGCGGTGCTGGCCATCGCCATCACGGCCCTTGCGCTGGCGATCATCTACGCCATCACGCGCTCGGGGCCGAACGCGCTGGCGCTGGCTGTCCTGGCGGGGCTGTGGCTGTCACTGTGGTTGGCGCCGGGCGTGGCTGCACTGACCACCTGGCGCAGGCTGCGCCGCGCGACGGTGGGTGATATCGGGCAGACGTAGGTCTGGTGGCTTCCCGGAGTTCCGCTCCGGTCTGTCAGCTGCGCTTCAGGTCGCGATAGAAGTTCTCGTGTGGGCCGACCGCTTCCAGGTAGACCAGCCGTACAGCGTCTTCGAGCGTATAGCCCAACAGGTACAACTGGCCTTGGCTCCTGAACTTCACAACCCGCAATTCGGATAGGTCGCCCTTCTTGCGTTCCCCGCTTTCGGGGTTCGCAGCCACATCGGCAACGGCCTGGTCCACGTCGGCGGCAATGTTGTCGTGCAGCTTCTTGTACTGACGGGCGAAGCGGCGGGTCTGGACAACACTGTAGCGGCTCACTGGGAACGGCTTCTCGGCACGAAGGGGCTTGCGTCCTCGCGACGCTCTGCCATCGACGCCAGGGACTCGGCGATGAAGCTGACAGGAAGGTCCGGATTGTCGAGCGCAGCGCGGCCAATCTTTGCCCAGTACTCCACCTGGCCGGCGATGCTTCGGTGTTCCGCAGCGGCATCGGCTTTCGCCTGATCGTACAAGGTCTGGTCGATTCGAATGGAGGTGGTGGCGGGCATGATGGTGGCTCTTGCTACATTTGTGGTAACCCAATCCTACCGTCGCCGGTCCGTTGTGTCCAACTGTGTTCAAGGCCCATGGCTCGCGGTGTCAATCACTCCGCGACAAACCCCGGCCGCTGTGGCGGCTCCCGCCCCTCGCACCCCGCCTCCGGTTGCATTGGCCCCGCCGTCAGCGCCAGGGGCATCACCCCGGCCCATACCGGGATGTCCATGTCGTCGGCGGAGTCCTCCACGCCCCAGTTGCGGATCTTGGCGACGGCTTCATCGAGGGGGATGCGCAACAGACGGGTGCCGGCGATTTCGGCGGGGGAGGGGAGGCGTACCCGGGCGGCGCGGCCGGGGCTGACGTGCTCGACGAAGCTGTGGAAGGCGGCGGCCTTGGCGTCGGTGTCCGTCACCTCGGCGAAGCGCCCGTAGATCACCACCGAGCGGTAGTTCATGGAGTGGCGGAAGGCCGAGCGGGCCAGCACCAGGCCGTCCAGGTGGGTGATGGACACGGCGCAGTCGTCGGTGAGCAGGGTCTGGGTGAGCCGAGAGTTGTTGGCGCCGTGGATGTAGAGATGGTCTCCGCCGCGCCAGCAGGCGGTGGGCAGGCAGTGCACGCTGCCGCCCTGATTGAAGGCGATCTGGCACACCAGGGCCTGGTCGATGATGGCGTGGACGGTGGTCGCGTCGTAATGGGCGCGCTGGGGTTTGCGGTGGACCTGGGTGCGGGGGCTGGGGGACGGCGTCGACATGGTGGGCTCCTGGATAAGTGGTGCCAGCATAGCCAGGCCGTGGCACCATCCATGGGGCCACAGTGATAACAGTTTATGGAGCCAGATGCCCCTCGCCCTCGTTCTCGCAGCGCTTGATGATCCCGCCGCCGCCGGTGAGGCGCGCCAGTTGCGCCTGTACCGGCTGCTCAAGGCCGCCATTCTGGAAGGGCGACTGGCGCCGGGTGCCCGTCTGCCGGGTACCCGCCAACTTGCCGCTGATGTGGGCATGGCACGCAACTGCGTGCTGTTTGCCTATCAGCTCCTGCTGGCCGAAGGCTTTGTCGAGGCCGACCGGAGCGGCACCCGGGTGGCGGTCTTGCCCCTGGGTGCGGCGGCACGCAGCCCGCAACACGGGCCGGCCGGGGCCGACAGGCTGTCGCGCCGGGCGTACCAGTTGCCGGCCATCAATCGCAGCGAATCCCTGCTGCCCTTCGCCCCCGGTGTGCCGGATCTGAATGCCTTTCCCTGGGCGACCTGGGCGCGCTTTCTGCACCGGGCCTGGGGCGAGGTGACGGCCCGTCAGCTGGCCTATGCCGAGCCCGGGGGCGAGCCGGACCTGCGGCGGGCGGTGGCGGCCTTTCTGTCGGCGCGCCGCGGGGTGGCATGCACGCCGGAGCAGGTCTTCATCGTGGCGGGCGGGCAGGTGGCCCTGGATGCCTGCGCCCGGTTGCTGGCCGACAGCGGCGATACGGTGTGGCTGGAAAACCCCTGCTACCCGGCGGCCCGCAATGTGATGCTGGCCGCCGGGCTCACGCCGGTGGCGGTGGACGTGGACCGGGACGGCATGGCACCGGCGTCCGGCCTGTGGCAGGCGGCACCGCCCCGTCTGGTGTATGTCACGCCCTCGCACCAGTATCCGCTGGGCAGCGTGCTGAGCCTGGAGCGGCGCCTGGCCCTGCTGGCGGGCGTGGAGGCCGGCGGAGGCTGGCTGATCGAGGACGACTACGACAGCGACTTCAACCACGCCCAGCCCGGTGCCCGACCGCTGTCGGCGATCCAGGGCCTGCGCCCCGAGGCGCCGGTGATCTACGTCGGCACCTTCAGCAAGCTGCTCTACCCGGGGCTGCGCATCGCCTACATGGTGGTGCCGCGCTGGGCGGCCACCGGGCTGGGCGAGGGGATCCGCAAGCTCTACCGGGGCGGCCAGGCCGTCGAGCAGCGGGCCCTCGCCCGGCTGCTGGAAAGCGGGCAGCTGACCCGCCACCTGCGGCGCATGGCGCCGGTGTACCGCGAGCGTCAGGCGGTGCTGAGGGCAGCCTTGCAGGCGGGGTTCGGCGAGGGATGCCCCGTTCTTGGCGGGCAGGCCGGCCTGCATCTTGTATTGGGGCTGCCGGTGTCCGTACCCGACGTGGCCCTGGCCGAGGCCGCGCTGGAGCAGGGCCTCGCGCCCCGCCCCCTGAGTGCGTATTACGTGGGCGCCACGCCGGGAAATGGCCTGGTGCTCGGCTATGGCCTGACCGATGTGGCGCGCATTCCGGAGCTGGTGGAGCGTCTGGTGCGGGCCCGCGAGACACTGGAGAAAGCGGGCTAGGCGGTGTGGGCCGTTTGATCGAGCAGGGCTTCCAGATCAGCCAGGGCCAGGGGCGCGCTGAGGAGGAAGCCCTGATAGGAGCGGCAGCCCTGCAGGGCCAGGAACTGCCTCTGCTCGGTGGTCTCGACCCCTTCGGCGATCACCGCCAGCCCCAGGCTGTGGGCCAGGGCCACGATGGTCCGGGAGATGACCGCATCGTTGGTGTTGCCGATGATGTCGGTTACGAAGGATTTGTCGATCTTGAGCTGGTCCAGGGGCAGGCGGCGGAGGTAGGACAGGGAGGAGTAGCCGGTGCCGAAGTCGTCGAGGGCAAAGCTGACACCCCGGGCGCGCAGGGCTTCCATCTTGGCGATGACCTCTCCCACGTCGTCCAGCAGCAGGCTTTCGGTGAGCTCCAGTTGCAGCCGCTGGGGCAGGGCGCCGGTGTCTTCTAGGGCGGCCAGGACCTGGGCCACGAAGTCGGGCTGGCGGAACTGGCGCACGCTGACATTCACCGACATGCTCAGGTGGGCACGGCCGGGCATGGCGGCCCAGGCGGCGAGTTGCCGGCACGCGGTTGTGAGCACCCACTGGCCGAGCGGGAGGATCAGGCCGGTTTCCTCGGCCAGGGGGATGAAGGCCGCCGGGGGCACCAGGCCCAGGCTTGGGTGCTGCCAGCGAACCAGTGCTTCGGTGCCGGAGATGGTGCCCGAGTCATCGATCTGCGGTTGGTAGTGGAGCACGAACTGGCCTTGTTGCAGCCCCTTGCGCAGATCTGCCTCCAGGGAGGCCCGGGCCGTAACGGCGGCCTGCATGGCCGGGTCGAAGAAACGTAGGGTGTTGCGTCCGGCGGCCTTGGCGTCGTACAGGGCCAGATCGGCCCGTTTCATCAGATCGTCACTGAGGTTGTGGGGGCCAGAGAAGAGGGTGATGCCGATGCTCGGCGTGCTGTGGTACTCGTGGTCTGCCAGCGGGTAGGGCCGGTTGAGGGCCTCCAGTATCTTCTCGCCGACGGTCTTGGCCTGCAGGGCGGCATCCTGCGGGGTTCCGCTGAGGTCTTCCAGCAGCACCACGAATTCGTCGCCTCCCAGGCGGGCCACGGTGTCGGCCTCGCGGACGCAGCCGGCGAGCCGTTCGGCCACCCGCTGCAGGAGCAGGTCGCCCATGTCGTGGCCGTAGGTGTCGTTGAGGGTCTTGAAGTTGTCCAGGTCGATGAAGAGTAGCGCGCCGCCGTGTTCGCTGCGGGTGATGGCCGACAGGGCGTGTTTGAGCCGCTCCAGCAGGAGGCGGCGGTTGGGCAGACGGGTCAGCGGATCATAGAAGGCCAGGTTGCGGATCTCGTATTCGGCTTCCTTGCGCTGGGTGATGTCGGTCAGGGTGGCGACGTAGTGAGTCACGCTCCCGGCCTCGTCCCGCACCGCCGTGATGGTCAGCCATTCGGGAAACAGCTCGCCGCACTTGCGCCGATTCCAGATCTCGCCCTCCCACGAGCCCGTGGTGTCGATGGAGCGCCACATGCCCTCGTAGAAGGCCTTGTCGTGGCGGCCGGAGCGGAGTATCCGCGGGGTTTGCCCTACCGCTTCCTCGGCGCTGTATCCGGTCACTTTGGTGAAGGCCCGGTTGACCCGCAGGATCACGCCGGTGGCGTCGGTGACGCACATGCCCTCCCGGGACTGGAAGGCCGCGGCGGCGATGCGCAGGTCGATCTCGGCACGCTTGCGTTCCGTTATGTCGGTCTGGGCGCTGACGAAGTGGGTGACCTCGCCCGCGTCGTTGCGGACCGCGGTGATGGACAGGAAATGGGGATGGAGCGTGCCGTCCTTGTGGCGGTTGATGATCTCGCCGGCCCAGGTGCCAACTTCTGTCAGGCTTGTCCGGATGCCCCGGTAGAAGTCGGCATCATGCACGCCCGACCGCAGGATGTTCATGCTCACCCCGATGGCTTCTTCGGCAGAGTAGCCCGTGATCCGGGTGAAAGCCTTGTTAACCTGCAGGATGCGGGCCTGGTTATCGGTCACCACCATCCCTTCCTGGGATTCGAAGGCGATGGCGGCGATACGCTGGCGTGCCTGGTCCCGCTCCTGATCCCGTGCCAGGCGCTCGAAACGCACGAAGTACAGGATGGCCAGCGCCAGGGTCGTCAGGAAGGCGGCGACAACCATGCTCACCGTATGGATCGCCTCGAGCCGCCAGCCGGCCAGCAGCCGATCCCTGTCCATGCGCACGACGAGCACGAAGGGGTAGGCCCGGGATGCCCGGTAGGCGGTAAGCACGGCGCGGCCATCGGGGAGGGTCTCCTGCAGGCGTCCGGCCTCTGCGTCGGCCAGTCGGGCGAGCAGGCCCCCATTGCCGTCAGGTCCGCCGGGGATGGCCTGCTCATCGGTACTCAGCAACAGATGACCGTCGTAGCGCAACAGTTCCACCGTGCCATCTTCCGGGGCGATGTGGTTGCCATAGAAATTGAGGAAGTAGTCCGGATTGACCGAGGCCACCACCGTGTCCCAATGCGCTTCGCCGCGGCGAACGTCGATGGATACCGGTATGTAGCCGCTGCCTGCTTGCGGGGAGCCTGTGTCATGGAAATCGCGGCCATTCCTGAAAGGGCCTGCCCGCAAGTCCTCCAGCGGGCCGCTTGCCTCGGGAAGGAAGTCCGACCGGGGTAGATGCACGCCCAGATTGCGTCGGTCCGTACTGACCACGATGCGTCCATCCCTGCCCAGTACGGCGATGGACCGCAGATAGGGCGCGTGGCGCAGAAAATGGATCAGGCTGGCGGCTCGCTGGTCGCCCTCTGCAGCATGGACGAGGCTGCGTTCGATGGCGCTGAAGCTCTGGGTGAGATGGTCCTCGAAGGATCTGGCACTCAGTGCGGCAGCTTCGAGTTGGCGATCGATGTTCTCGACGCGCAGGCGCCAGACGACGTAAGAGGTTGCCGAGAAGGCCCCCAGGCTGGCCAGCAGGACAATCAAGATGAAAAGGGCGCGCCGGCCCCGGCGGGTGTGCGGTGACATGAGATGCGGGCCTATTCCGAAGCGGATCCGGCAGGCGTGGCTGGGGCGGCAATGGGGTCGAGCTTGTGGCGCCGGATGGCCGCCATCAACTGACCGTTGCTGCGTGCCTTGGCCATGAAGCGCTCGACGCGCGCGTGCCAGCGCTCATCCCCCTTGACCATGGCGTAGGCGTAGGGCGTCAGGTGATAGACGGCTGAGGGCGCCACCAGGCGGGCCCAGTCGGTGGTTTCCAGCATGCGTCGGCTGAAGGGAAAGTCGGTTATGAAGACATCGGCGCGCCCGGACTCCACCTCCTGCTCCCGTCCCTGGGTGGTCTCCGTGACCAGTAGTGTGGCCTGACGCAGCTTGTCGCGCATGATGGGCTCGTGGAGCGTGCCCTTGGCCACAGCCACCACCACGCCGGGTTTGTCGATGTCGTCCCACTGGCGGATCCGCCGGTTGCTCTTGGTGGTGATGGCGTAGATGTCACTCACCAGATGCGGTGCGGTGAAGCGCAGCTTCTCGGCGCGCGCGGGCGTGATGCCGATGGCGAACATGGCAATGTCGCAGCGCTTGGCGGTGACGTCGTCGATCAGCGTCGCAAAGGAGCTGTTCACAAACTTCAGGGACACCCCCAGGTCGGCCGCCAGGGCGTTCGCCATGTCGATGTCGATGCCGGTGAGTTGCTGGGTTTTGGGGTTGCGGTAGGAGATGCCGTAGTAGTCGGGCCAGATGCACACTCTCATCTCACCGGCCGCCTGGATTCTCTCGAGGATCCCCGGTTGGGCGAAGGCTGTCTGAACCACAAACAGGGCGGACACGCCAACCAGAAAAAAATGCTTCATTTCCGCTCTCTCGGCAAAGTAGCTCAGGCAGTGGCGGCAGAGGCCACCGGATCGGGTGTTTGGACTCGCAAGGGCAAGGCCGGGTCGTGGCGGAGACTGTATTAACCCACAATAGACAGCCGGGGCGCATTGTAAAAAAGATTGTCTTGTAAGGGGGAGAGCGTCACCCCGGGATTTGCAGCCATCCGTGACGCCTCTGTCGCGGCGCAGCAGATCTGTTCCCTGCGGCGCGTCCAGTGCTTGCCTCCGGGTATCCGTGCCAGAATGCCGCTCCACCCCAACAACAAGAAAGCCCCGACATGAGACGCTACGAAGTCTTCCCCGACAATATCGATTCCCCCCTCCAGCAGGCCGCTTTTGAGCCGGCGCCCCTCGGCGATACCGAGGTGGCGGTGGCCATCAAGGCGGTGTCCCTGAATTTCCGCGACATCCTGGTGACCCGCAACACCTACTTCGCGCCGATTCCCGGCGGGCTGGTGCCGTGCTCCGACGGCGCCGGCGAGGTGGTGGCGGTGGGCAGCAAGGTGCAGGGCCTGGCCGTGGGCGACCGCGTGGCGACCCTGTTCTTCCCCCACTGGCGCAGCGGCAAGCCCGACGCCCGTGCGCTGTCGGATGCCCGCGGGGCCGAATCGGCGGGGGCCTTCACCGAGCGCTTCGTGTCGGACGAGAGTGGTCTGATCAAGCTGCCCGACGGCCTGAGCTATGCCGAGGCGGCCACGCTGCCCTGCGCGGCGGTGACGGCCTGGAATTCCTTGTTCGAAGCCGGTGAGCTCAAGCCCGGCCAGACCGTGCTGCTGCTGGGCACTGGCGGGGTATCCATCTTCGCCCTGCAGTTCGCCAAGGCGGCGGGGGCGAAGGTCATCATTACCTCCAGCGACAACGCCAAGCTGGAACGGGCGAAGGCGCTGGGCGCCGACCACGGCATCAATTATCGCCACCACCCCGAATGGCACGAGGAAGTGCTGCGCCTGACCGGCGGGCAGGGCGTGGATGTGGTGCTGGAAGTGGGCGGCCCGGGCACCCTGGAGCGTTCGCTGATGAGCGTCGCCACCGGTGGCCGGATTGCCTACATCGGCGTGCTCACCGGCCTGGCCGGGGCGGCCAACCCGGTCATGCTGATTCCCAAGGCGTCGAGCATCCAGGGCATCTTCGTGGGTAGCCGGGCCATGTTTGCCGACATGCTGCAGGCCATCCAGACCCACGCCATCCACCCGGTGATCGACAAGGAGTTTGCCTTTGCCGACGCCCCGGCCGCCCTCGACTACATGAAGAGCGGCAGCCACTTCGGCAAGATCGTGGTGCGCGTGGGCGACTGAGCGCCGCTGCGGCCTCTCCGGTAGGGGCGACTTCAGTCGCACGCGGATTGGGATCAAGGGCATGCCTGTTTTTGGCGGGTGGTGGGCGACTGAAGTCGCCCCTACAATTCGCCCCTACAAGTCGCCTCAACACGGCCTCCCGCCGCTGTCGGAGCGTTCCTTGGATCACCCATCGGGTGATCCGGTGGGGGAGGCCAAGCCCGCGTCAGCACCGGGCTTGCGTCTGGATCAGGGGGGCGGCTGAGGAAAACGGGACGAATTCGACCTCGTGGGTCCTACATCACCTGCACGGCCCGGCCGATGTAGCGGATCGGCCCGGTGGGCTTGCCGGTGGGGGAGCCGGTGCGGGGTTCGAGGGTCAGCTCGAAGAGCTGGTTGGGCTGCAGGGCGGGCAGCTTGCCGGCGGGTACTTCCAGGCGCTGACCGGGGGTGACCAGGCCCAGCGACACCGGCCCGCTCCAGCCGTCGGCCTTGGTCCAGAACTGCAGCGCCTTGTCGGCGGGGACTTCGACGCTGCCCAGGGGGATCAGCTCGATCCGGCTGGAGGCGCCGGCCTGTACCACCCAGCCCGGCGCCTTGTCGTCGGGGGCCACCAGCACCACCATGAAGCGGGTCGCCGGTGGCGGCGTCATCTCGCGCATCACCAGCACGCTGGCCAGCACGGCGGCGGTGGCAAAACCGCTGGCGGCCAGGCCGCGCCACAGGGACAGGCTGTGCCAGTTGCGCCACCAGGGCGTGGGGGCCGGCGCCGGGCGCGGGGCCGGAGCGGCCAGGGCGTTCAGGCTGCGTTCGATGCGCCACCACAATTGTGCGGAAGGCGTGGCCGGTTCGGCCAGGTCGGTCAGGGGTAACAGGCGCTCTTCCCAGGCCATTACGGCCGCCTGCAGGGCCGGCTCCTCCACGAGGCGCGCCTGCACGGCCTGGCGCTGGGCCGCATCCAGGGTGCCCAGCACGTATTCCCCGGCCAGCTCGTGGTCTGCGGCGGAGAGGCCGGTGCCATTCTGTGCGTTCATGTCATGCACTCCCGCAGGGCGGCCAGGCTGCGCTTGATCCAGGCTTTGACCGTACCCAGCGGCGCATCCAGGCGCCGGGCGATCTCGCCATGGGAGAAGCCGTCCACGTAGGCGTGGAGCACGCAGTTGCGGCGTACCGGTTCGAGTTGTTCGAGGCAGTGGGCGATGCGCCCGGCGCTGGCCTGCCAGGCAAAGGCGTCGGCCATGTCGTGCCAGGCCTCCAGGGAGGCGCGGGCGTCCAGGGCGGCGGCGGTGTCCTCATCCACCGCCACTTCGCGATGGCCGTCGCGTACCGCGTTGAGGGCCAGGTTGCGGGCCACGCTGTAGATCCAGCCGCGGGCCGAGCCCCGCGCCGGGTCAAAGGCGGCGGCGCGGGTCCAGATGTTCACGCAGGCGTCGTGCACGATGTCCTCGGCCAGGGCCCGGTCGCGCACGATGCGGTGCACCACCCCGAGCAGGCGCGGGCCTTCCTGCTCGTACAGGGCGTGCAGGGCGCCGCGCTGCCCGCCGGCGCAGGCGGCCAGGGTGGCTTCGTAGTCGAAATCGGCGGAGGGAGAGGACACGGATGGGCAGGGATGTGGGCCTGGACCGATCTTACCCGACACCTCGCGCCATGCGTGCCCTCCGCGGCCGCTCAGCGCGCCTTCCAGAAGATGTAGTCGGCCTGATAGGCCACCGTCTCGCGCTTGCCGCGGGTGGCGGTGCTGCATTCCGTTGCCGGAGCCACGCCGCCCTTCAGGGCTACGCGCTGGATGTGGGTGACGCCGCTGAGGGCGCCCTGGCCCATGGCCGGGTTGGCCTTGACCAGCTGGTAGGGCAGGTTGCCCGCACCCGCGGGGGCCACGGCCAGCTGGGTGCCGGTGAGGCGCGAGCCGTCGCTGGCTTCCCAGGTGGCGGGGGGGCCGTAGTAGCTGCCGACCACCTGGCCGGCGCGGTCCTTGAGCACAGCCTTGGGGCCGACGAAGACCCATTCGGTCTGGCCCGGCATGTTGGTCTTGTCGCGACATTCGTAGGTGATGTCGCCGCTGCCGACGGTCTCCCAGGCCACCATGTGACCAGCGGGCACGCGGACGTTTTCAGGCAGGGTGTCCTGGTTGTAGGTGCTGCCCATGGGCATGCTGGTGCAGGCGCCGAGGGCCAGGGCGGATACGAGGGTGGCAAGGGTGGTTTTCATTGTCGGTGCTCCGTGGGTCTGTTGGCGGGATGGGGCTTCTTGTGGGCAGCGCACAGGGCGCTGCTATCTCTACTACTCACGGCGCGGCAATCCGGATGCAGGCATTTGAAAATATTTTTCTGTGGACTGCTGGCCGGCCTACTGGTCAGCCGGCGCAGGGTTTGGGGGATCTGGCCCGGTGAGATGGGGGATTTGCCCCGATATCTGTAAGGATTTGTACCAAGTGTTTGAATCGAAAGGCCGGTCGGAACTGGCACGGGTGCTGCGTTGAAGGAAACATGCACCTGTTCAGCCCCCTTGTTTGCGCCGCTTATCCATGTCTGCCTGCCCATGGCCGATTTCCCCAAACCCCACCCGGATGGCGCCATCCGTCGCCCTTCGTCGCGCCTGGCTGCCCTGACGCCGTGCACCATCGGGCGCTCGGATCGTGAAGCCGTTGGGTGATTTGCCCCAGCGTGCTATGGTCCGCCGGACCACGGAGATGCCCATGCAAGCCGGAGAAGACTGCAAGCCTTTCAACCTGTTGCGCTGGTTTGCGTGGCTCAGCCCGGTGGTCATCATTGCCATTGCCGTGGCCAACGGCTGGCTCATCTCGAGCTTTCTCAACAGCCACCTGTTCCAGCGCGAGGCCAGTGTCAGCCGGGATTTCGTCCAGAACATCCTGGTGGCGGACGGCTCCCTGGAGTTCCTTGCCCAGCCGGACGACCCCGTGTTGCGGGGGCGCTTTGCCAACACCGTGCAGCACCTCGGGCAGATGCGTGACGTGCTGCGGGCCAATGTGTTCGGCGCCAACCGGACCATCCTGTGGTCCACCGACCCGTCCCTGATCGGCCGCCGCTTCGAGGACAACGACGAACTCGACGAGGCCATGGGCGGGCGTCTGGTGGTGCATGCCGGGCAGATCGTCGAGGGGCAGGAGGAGAAGCCCGAGCACGTGGGCCTCGATCCGTCGGTCCGCTTCTTCGTGGAAAGCTACATTCCGGTGATGCGCCCGGGCAGCGGCGCGGTGGTGGGGGCGGTGGAGCTCTACAAGGCGCCCCTGGCCCTGACCGAGGCGATCCAGGAGGGGCGGGTGCAGGTGTGGCTGACCGCCCTGGGCAGCGCCCTGCTGCTGTACGGCACCCTGTTCGGGCTGATCCGCCGCGCCGACAGGACCATCAAGCGCCAGCACGCCCGCCTGCTCAATGCCGAGATGCTGGCGGTGGTGGGGGAGCTGACCTCGTCGGTGGCCCACAATATCCGAAACCCCCTGTCGTCGATCCGCGCCTGTGCCGAGCTGACCCTGGAGTCGCCGGGGGAGGACTGCTCGAACGAGGCGCGGGACATCATTGCCCAGGTGGACCGCATCAGCGGCTGCATCACTGAACTGCTCACCTATGCAGGCCCCGGCTCCGGCGCGGGCGGCCAGGTGGATCTGGCGAGCCTGCTGGACGAGTGCGTGGGGCAGTCGGAGGCCACCTTTGCCCGGCGCCGGCAGCGCATTGCCGTGGATTGCGGGGCCGGGCTCTTTCCGGTGCGCGGCGAAACCTCGCTGTTCCGTCAGGTCATCCTCAGCCTGATCGCCAATGCCTCCGAGGCGATGGGCGAGGGCGGGGATTGCGTGCTGCGCCTGTCGGTACCCGATGGCCGTCACCTGCGGGTGGATATCATCGATTCGGGGCCGGGCATCTCCTCCGAAGTCCTGGGCCAGGTTTTCCGGCCCTTCTTCACCACCAAGCCGAAGGGCCTCGGCCTGGGGCTGCCGCTGGCCAAACGCATCATCGAACGCTTCGGCGGCTCGATCCGCGTGGACAGCCGGCCCGAGGGCGGCACCACGGTGACCCTTCTTTTTTCCCGGGCCTGAGCCATGGCGAACATCCTGATCGTCGACGACGAAGAAACTTTTGCCCGCAACGCCGCCAAGTTCCTTGAGAAGGGAGGGCACAGCGTGCGGGTGGCCCTGACGGCCGCTGATGGCCTGGACGTCTGCGCGGCCTTCGGCCCCGACCTAGTGGTGCTGGATTACCGCCTGCCCGACATGGACGGGCTGATGGTGATCGGGCGCATCCGCCGTCTCGACCCGGAGGTGCCCATCCTGATGATCACCGGCCACGGCAGCATCGAGCTGGCGGTGGACGCCATGAAGGCCGGCGCCAACGACCTGCTCACCAAGCCGGTGGCCCTGGGCGAGCTGCGCCAGCGCATCGGCCTGCTCACCGAGCGCCAGCGCGAGAGCAGCCGCCTGCGCTATTTTGAGGCGAGGGAGCGGGACGCCGGGCAGCTCGAGTCGCTGGTGGGTGACAGCACGGTGATGTGCGAGCTGCGCGAGCGGATAAGGCGTATCGCCGGCATCGAGGCCCGGGAAGCCCTGCCGCCGGTGCTCATCATTGGCGAGACCGGCACCGGCAAGGAGCTGGTGGCGCGGGCCACCCACTTCTGCAGCGAGCGCCGGGACAAGCCCTTCGTGGAGGTGAATTGCGCCGCCCTGCCGGCCAACCTGCTGGAGTCCGAACTTTTCGGCCACGAGCGCGGCGCCTTCACCGACGCCCGCGAGCGCAAGCTTGGCCTGCTCGAGGCGGCGGATGGGGGCAGCCTGTTTCTCGACGAGATCGGCGAGATGGACCGGGCACTGCAGGCCAAGCTGCTCAAGGTGATCGAGGACGGCCGGGTGCGCCGCCTGGGGGCGGTGCAGGAGCGCCAGGTGAATGTGCGCATCGTCGCCGCCACCAACCAGGATCTGGAGGATCACATCCGCCAGGGGCTGTTCCGTGCCGATCTGTACTTCCGCCTGCGGGTGCTGCAGATCAATGTACCGCCCCTGCGCGAGCGGGTGGGGGATCCACTGCAGCTGGCCCGGCACTTTCTTGTCGAGTTCGGCCAGCGCTACCGCAAGAGCGGGCTGGCCTTCACCCCGGCCGCCGAGGCGGCGCTGGTGTCTCACCCCTGGCCGGGTAATGTGCGGGAGCTGCGCAATCTGGTGGAACAGGCGGTGCTGTTTGTCTCGGGGGCCAGTATCGGCCCGGCCGACCTGCTGCTGCCGCGCAGCCCGGAGGCCCGTCCGGCCGAACTGCCGACCCCGGGCGTGGTGGTACCGGTGGATTTGCGTGGCTCGGCCCTGGAGCGGGTTGAACGGGAGATGCTGGTGCAGGCCCTGACCCAGACCGGCGGCAATGTCTCCCGGGCGGCGCGGGAGCTAGGCATCAGCCGTGACACCCTGCGTTACCGCATGGAAAAGTACGGCATCGGCGCGGCGACTACGGGGCTCTGACTGCTTCGGCCAGCATGGCGGGTGCGTCGGCGCAGGTGGATGGCGGCGGCGCGATGCCGATGCGGACACGCACATTGATGGTGTGCCCATCGATGCGCAGGGGGCGTTCGATCAGGCTGGCAAGGGCCGTGGACAGGTGGTGCAGGCCCGCCTCCGACGCGGGGGCATCGCTGCAGGGGCCGGCCCAGGCCAGGGTCTCGGGCCGGAAGTCGGCAATCAGCACGGCAAAGCCTTCCCCGTGGCGGGCCGCGCCATTGCAGTCGCTGTGCACCACCCGCAGGCGCTTGCCGCTCTCCACCATCACCCGTTCGGCCATGGCCGGGCCGTGCTCGGCCTGGATGCTGTCGAGGGCGTCCACGGCCAGGTGGAAGAGGGCGAAGGGATAGCCGGCGATGGGAGCGTGCTGGAAGAGGTGCTGCAGCCGGTCGAGGAACAGGCTGAAACCCAGCAGGCCGGCCGCGTTGTCGAAGAACAGGCGCCGCCGGGCCTCCTCCTGGGCGCCGCGGCTGCTGCTCACGTCGGTGATGAAGCCCTCCAGGCCGAGGAACTCGCCCCGGCTCGAATGGATGCCGCGGCCCTGCTCCCACACCCAGCGCACCTGGCCGTCCCGGTCGATGATGCGGTAGCTGAGCTCATAGCGTTCGCGCCGGGTCAGGCGCATCTGCACGTAGTTCCAGACGAAGTCCCGGTCTTCCGGGTGGATCAGGTCGGCGAAGCTGGCCGACTGGTTGTCCACCAGCTCCAGCGGGGTGTAGCCGGTGAGCTCGAAGCAGCCCTCGCTGACAAATTCCATGGTCCAGTGTTTGTCATTCTGGCCCCGGTAGATCATGCCCGGCAGGTTGTCGAGCATGGTGTGCAGGCTGCGCCGCTGGGCGCGCAGGGCCTCCTCGCGGCGGCGGCGCTGGTCGATGTCCAGCAGCATGCCGACGATGCCGGCCTCGCCACCGGCGGGCAGGTCCAGGGGCCAGGCGCGCAGCTCCACCCAGCGCGGGCCGAGGGCGCGGCCGGCCAGGGTGCGCACTTCCAGGGTCAGGGCGTCCCGCTCGCCGGCCTGCAGCTGGCGCAGGCCCTTGGTCAGGGCGGCCCGGTCTTCCAGGTGGAAGAGGGGCAGGAAGGGCAGGAACAGGCTGTCCGCCACCGGGCGGCCGCTGGCTTTCTCCCACTGGGGGTTGAGCCAGGTGACCAGCAGCTGGCTGTCGAGGGCGAACAGGATCTCGCCGGAGAAATGGGCCAGGCGGTTGCCCCACTGGCGGTCGGGGCCAGCATCGGGCAGGTCGGCCGGGGCGCCGAACTGGAGCAGGGCGACGGGTGAGCGATCGCCGCGGAACAGGCTCAGGCGGGCCAGCCAGGGTACCCCGTCGGCCCGCAGCAGGGTGATCACGCCCGCATCGCCGGAGGCCGTCTCGGCGGCCAGCAGGGCGGTGAGGCGGCTGTGGTGCTTGGGATGCACGATGTTGTCCAGGGGCATACCGATCAGCTCGTCGCCGCGCCCCTCCAGCCCGAGGGTGCGCAGCAGGGCCTGGTTGGCATTGGCGATGCGCCCCCCTTCGGCAAGCAGGGCCGGTTGCCCGCTGTGCAGGGCGAAGTGGGTAAGGGGCTGGCCGGCCGCATCGGTGTGGCCGTGGGGCAAGGGGGCGACGCGGCCTTCGGTGCCGAAGCGCAGGGCGGCCCAGGCCAGGGCCGGCAGCAGGGGCAGGGCCCACACCATCGGCGAGAGCTGGCCCGCATCGCCAAGGGCGACGGCGAGGAGGGCGGAGGCCAGCAGGGTAGCAAACAGATAGAGGGTCATGGGGGGCCTCCAAGCACGATTCACTCCACCACTCGGGAGTCATCGGGCACGAACGCCGCTGGCATGGGCTTATGTGCTGGACTTGCCCGTAGGGCGCGGGGTACCGAAGGGCGGCGCAGGTGTCACGGGCCTGCGGAGTGCGGGCCATGTACATTCCTTGCTCCGCGGCCCACGCTTGATGCCGGGCCTGCATACCGATCCCAATGCCGGCGTCGTCCGTGGCGCACAGCGCTGGTGCGCGGGTGGCACCGGCAGGGCGCGCGGGCAGTTGATCCTGTAGTGAGGGCTGCAGACGGGCACGCAGCCCGTGGTGGCCGCACGAGGGACTTTGACGTCGGTGGAATCAGGCCCAGAATGGCGCCCGATTCCCTTGTCGGAGCGCAGCGATGCTGCTT
The DNA here is from genome assembly GCF_044344315.1 of Zoogloea sp. Lineage (GTDB taxonomy): Bacteria > Pseudomonadota > Gammaproteobacteria > Burkholderiales > Rhodocyclaceae > Zoogloea. Next base: position 16,256 of record NZ_JBIJDC010000078.1, read on the forward strand.
GTGATTGCAGTCTGCCTCGGCCTTCTGGTCGCCACCACCCTGATCCACTACGAGGTGTTGCGGGGTTTGAGTGTCGTGCTGCCCCGGGTCCGTATCCAGCCCCGGGCCAAGCTCATCCTGGTCATCATCACCACCTTTATTGCGCATGTGGTGGAGATCCTCCTGTATGCCGTGGCGCTCTACAGCCTCATCCATCAACCCGGCCTGGGTTCCCTCCGGGAGGCGGAGAGTTTCTCCATGGCTACGAGCTTGTATTTTTCAGCCGAAACCTATACCTCCCTTGGCTATGGCGATGTGGTGCCCACCGGGGCTGTCCGCCTGCTGGCCGGTGCCGAGGCCCTCAACGGCCTCCTGCTGATCGGGTGGTCGGCGTCCTACACCTACATCGCCATGGAGCGCTTCTGGAAGGGTGAGGGGCAGTAAGGAGACAGGTCCATGAGATTGCTGCTGGTCGAGCACGACGATGTCCTGTCTGCCGGGCTGGCCGAGGCCCTGGGGCGGGAGGTTTCCGTGTTGACGCTCTGGGCGCGGCGGAGCCGGCGGCGGGCACCGTGCCCAGGCCACAGACCTGGAGCGCGGCCGGGACATCTTTGCCACCGGGTGTGCCGAATGCCACAGCGTGAGGGAGGGCAAGAACAAGAAGGGGCCAACGCTGTTCGCCATTGTCGGCTGCAAGGCCGTGCCGGGGGCAAAGTGAAGTATGACGGTCTGGCCAGCAGCGCTGAACGGGCCGACCTGCTGGCCTATCTGGCCACCCTGAAGTAGGGGGCGCATGGCCGTCTCCCGCCTGGGGGACGGCCGGCGAGCGCGCCCTTCACGGTCGGGGGCGCCAGGGGTAAAGGGCGCTGACCCTGTTGGCATGAGTTTCATGTGGGGCGCGAAAGTTGCTTTTTGGTTGATATGCGCCGAAGGGCGGCGCACCTTCACAGGCTCCTCGACCGTGCTCCACCGTTACCCGCTGCTGTCCCGTTTGAGCCTGATGCTGGCCTGCCTGGCCAGCCTCGCTGCCGGCCTGTTCTTCAGCGCCGGCCTGGCGGTGCGCCTGGAACTGGCGGCCCAGGCTGCGCCCGGCGGGGTGGCCGCGTCGCGCCTGGCCGGGGTGGAGTTGATGCAGGCCGTGCTGGCCCTGCTGTTCGTGGCAGGCTGCGCTTTCATCCTGCGCAGTGCCTGGAAGGTGCTGGCCCTGCGCACCGATTTCGCCCTGGCGCGGGTGGCGGCGCACACCGCTGGTGCGGTTGCGGCACCGGCCGGGGGGGCCGACGAGATCGACCGGCTGGTGCGCGCCCTGGACGGCGTGGCGGGCCAGCTGGGCGGGCGCCTTGCCGACGGCGAGCGCCTGTCCCGCCACGCCCGCGAGCAGGAGCGCTTTGCCGCCCGCTCCCTGGAATTCATCTACCGGGCCTGTGCCTGCCTGGCCGAGAACAGCGCCAGCACCCCCTGGCTGACGGCTTTGCTGGAGGACATGGCGGACTGCCTGCAGGCCCGCTGCTGTTCGCTGGCGCTTCTCGACCCGGTGGCCGAGGGGCTCGGCGTGCCGGCCCAGCTGGGCGCGCCGCGGCTGGCCCGTCTGCTCGATGAGTTCGACGCGGAGGCGCTGGCCCGGGGCGGCGGTTTGCGCCGCTCGGTGTCCGGCCCGGCGGGAGAGATCGTCGAGCTGGCCGTGCCGGTGCGCGACGCCGACAACATCTACGGGGTGCTGATTGTCGAGGCGCCCGGAGAATTCCTCTTCGAGAGCCGTCACAGCCGCCTGGTGGATGCCCTGGCCGGGCTGTTCGCCCTGTCCCTTGGCAACCTGCAGCGCAACCAGCGCCGCCGTCGCCTGGCCCTGATGGACGAGCGCAACGCCATCGCCGGCGAGCTCCACGATTCCCTGGCCCAGGCCCTCTCCTACATGAAGCTGCAGATCGCCCGCCTGCAACTGGAGATCGGCCGCAGCTGCGCCGCCTGTGCCCCCGGTGGGCGGGTGCTGGAGGTGTCGGCGGAGATCAAGACCGGGCTCGACAGCGCCTACCGCCACCTGCGCGAGCTGCTCTCGGCCTTTCGCACCAGCATGCCGCCGGGCGGGCTGCAGCAGGCCCTGCGGGAGGTGGTGGAGGAACTGTCGGCCCGGGCCGGCACGGAGATCGGGTTGGACTACCGGCTGGGGGATGCGGCCCTGTCGGTGAACGAGGAGTTCCACCTGCTGCAGATCGTCCGCGAAGCCCTGACCAATGTGATTCGCCATGCCCGTGCCGACCATGCCCTGATCCGCCTCGACTGCATCGAAGGGGGCGAGGTGCTGGTACGGGTGGAGGACGACGGCCGCGGCATCCCGCCCGACAGCGGCGGTGAGGGCCACCACGGCGTGTCGATCATGCGCGAGCGGGCCCGCCAGCTGGGCGGCAGCCTGAGCCTGCAGGCCGGCAGCGACGGCCTGGGCACCTGTGTCGAGATGCGCTTCCGCCCCCGTGCCGCGGGGGCCTGAACCCGATTACCCAAACTAGGAAATGACCTCCATGGAAGAAGCATTGACAGGCGGCCCGCCGGGCCCGGAGGGAGCGCCGATCCGCCTTGTGGTGGTGGATGACCATGCCCTGTTCCGCAAGGGCATCGGCCAGCTCTTGTCCATGTACGGCGAAATCCAGGTGGTGGCCGAGGCCGCCTCCGGTGCCGAGGGCATCGAGGCGGTGCTGACCCATCGCCCGGACGTGGCCCTGGTGGACCTGCACATGAAAGGCCTCGACGGCATCTCGGTGGTGCGCGCCCTGCAGTCGGCGGGCTCGGCCACCCGGCTGGTGATGCTGACCGTGTCGGACTCCAGTTTCGACGTGATGGAGGCCCTCAAGGCCGGGGCCAGTGGCTACCTGCTGAAGGACATGGAGCCGGACGAGTTCTGCCTCAAGCTGCGCCAGGTGGCGGCGGGGGGCACGGTGCTGTCGGCCGAAGTCGGCGGCCTCCTCGCCAAGCCCCAGCCCTCCAGCCACGAGAGCATCGACGCCGGCTGGGCATCCCTGACCGTGCGGGAGCAGGAGACCCTGGAGCTGGTGTCAAAGGGCGCCTCCAACAAGATCGTGGCCCGCTCCCTCGGCATCGCCGAAAGTACGGTGAAGGTGCACGTGAAGCACGTGCTGCAGAAACTCAACCTGCGCAACCGCTTCGAAGCCGCCGTGTGGCTGCGCGAGCTGCGCGAAGGCGAGCGCAGCGCGTCCATGTAACGGTGGGACGCGCTGGATGGGCGACTCGTAGGGGCGACTCGTAGGGGCGACTCGTAGGGGCGACTTCAGTCGCCCATCCGCGCGTCGATCACAGGCATGCCTTTGATCCAAGTCCGCGGGCGACTGAAGTCGCCCCTACGGCGGAATCGCGAAGCTGCGGTCGCCTGCATTTCTGCCCCCCTCTCCCTGAAGTAGTACCAGAGTAGTATTTCCCGCCGCCGGCCCGGCTGGCCTAATGAACTCAATTCCCAACCCCTTTCAGCAAGGAGTTTCAAATGAGTTCATGGAGACTTTCGGTCCTCGCCGACCGCCATCGCGCCCTGGGTTCCGGCCTCGAAGACTGGAACGGCATGGGTACCGCCTGGACCTATTCCACCAGCCTGGCCGACGAGCACGCGGCCATCCGCACTACGGCGGGGCTGATGGATGTGTCCGGCCTGAAGAAGATGCACATCATCGGCCCCCACGCCGAGGCGCTGATCAACTTTGCCACCACCCGCAACGTCAGCAAGCTCTACCCGGGCAAGTCGGTGTACGCCTGCATGCTCAACGAGGCCGGCAAGTTCATCGACGACTGCGTGATCTACCGCAACGGCCCCAACAGCTTCATGGTGGTGCATGGCTCCGGCGCCGGGCACGAGATCCTGACCCGCGGCGCGGTGGGTCGCAACGTGGTGGTGCTGTTCGATGACGATCTGCACGATCTGTCCCTGCAGGGGCCGGCGGCGGTGGGCTTCCTGGCCAAACACGTGCCGGGCGTGCGCGACCTGCCCTACTTCCATCACCTGCAGACCACCCTGTTTGGCCGCCCGGTGATGCTGTCCCGTACCGGCTATACCGGCGAGCGGGGCTACGAGATCTTCTGCAAGGCGGCCGATGCGCCGCTGATCTGGGACACCATCGTGGCCGAGGGCAAGGCGATGGGCATCATGCCCTGCTCCTTCACCGCCCTGGACTGGCTGCGAGTGGAGAGCTACCTGCTGTTCTACCCCTACGACAACTCCGACATGTACCCCATGGACGGCGAGCCCATCGGCGACAGCCTGTGGGAGCTGGGCCTGGACTTCACCGTGTCGCCGGGCAAGAAGGAGTTCCGCGGTGCTGCCGAGCACTACCGGCTGCAGGGCAAGGAGCGCTTCAAGATCTTCGGGGTCGAGCTGGCCAGCAAGGAAGCGGCCCTGGGTGGCGACGCCCTTTATGACGGAGAGACCAAGGTCGGCTTTGTCACCTGTGGCATGTACTCGCGCCTTACCGAGCGCTCCATGGCCATCGCCCGCCTCGATCCGGCCTACGCCGTGGCCGGCCGCAAGCTGGAGCTGCGTGGTGCCAGCCTCACCTGCGGCGCCACCACCCACACCCTGCCCTTCGACGACCCGCAGAAACTCAAGCGCACGGCCAAGGGCTGAGCCCTGCGTTCCCCGCAGGGGTGGCTTGCAGGGGCGACTTGTAGGGGCGACTTCAGTCGCCCACCACGCGTCCCTCACCGGCATGCCCTTGATCGAAGTCCGCGGGCGACTGAAGTCGCCCCTACAGAGTCGCCGAACGAATGGCCCATCAGAGGCCGAGCAAAAGGAAAACAGTATGAGCACCCCCACCCGACGTTACACCCTGTCCCTGTCCTGCCCCGATCGCGTCGGCATCGTGGCTGCAGTCAGTGCCTTCCTGGCCCACCACAAGGGCTGGATCACCGAGGCCAACAACCACGCTGACGCCGAGGCAGGCCGCTTCTTCATGCGCCAGGAGATCCTGGCCGACTCGCTGCCCTTCGGCATCGAGACCCTGCGCGACAAGTTCGCCCCCATCGCCGCCGAGTTCCAGATGGATTGGCGCATCAGCGACAGCGCACGCAAGAAGCGCGTGGTGATCCTGGTGTCCAAGCAGGAGCACTGCCTGTACGACCTGCTGGCGCGCTGGCAGGCCGACGAGCTGAACATCGAGATCCCCTGCGTCATCTCCAACCACGAAACCTTCCGCGGCTTCGTGGAATGGCACGGCATCCCCTTCCACCACGTGCCGGTGACGCCGGAGAACAAGCCGGCGGCCTACGCCAAGGTGGCCGACCTGTTCCGCGAAGCCGAAGGCGACGTGATGGTGCTGGCCCGCTACATGCAGATCCTGTCGCCCGAGCTGTGCGAGAACTACCCGGGGCAGATCATCAACATCCACCACAGCTTCCTGCCCAGCTTCGTCGGCGCCAAGCCCTACCACCAGGCCTACACCCGTGGCGTCAAGCTGATCGGCGCCACCTGCCACTACGTGACCAGCGAGCTGGACCAGGGCCCGATCATCGAGCAGGACGTGATCCGCGTAGATCACTCCGACGCCCCCGACGACCTGGTGCGCTACGGCAAGGACATCGAAAAGGCCGTGCTGGCCCGGGGCCTGCGCTACCACCTGGAAGACCGGGTGCTGGTGCACGGCAACAAGACCGTGGTGTTCAGATGAGCCCGGCCACCTCCCGTAGGGGCGACTTCAGTCGCCCGCGGACGCTGGTCGGCGACCGGCGCCTGGAATTGCGTGTGGATGGGCGACTGAAGTCGCCCCTACAGGGCGCCCTCACCGACGCGTCCGATCCCGCCACGCTGCCTGCA
>NZ_JBIJDC010000140.1:0-11531 GCF_044344315.1 Zoogloea sp.
CCTTGACACCTTCGTGTTCGTTCTTGAGGGCAACGAACAGGTCACGGATCTCGGGAAGCACTTGCAGACGCTCGTTTTCGACCAGAACACGGACATAGTTCTGCTGTTCAGCAGACAGTCCGGTTCCGGCGACATCGAGGAAAAGCCCGGCCAGTTGTGCAGGCTGGAGCTTGGGATCGCTGATGCAATCCCCCATTTGCGGATCGGCGGCGATGGACGCCAGCCGACCTAGTGCTTCCGACCAAGGCCCCAGCGCATTGCCCGCAGAAGCGAGCTGAAATGCCGCTTCAGCATAGGGGCGTGCGATGGTGACATTCTCGGCCATGGCTTATTGAAGTTCCTGTTTCAGGTTGGCCAGCAGGTCGGCGTGGGCCTGAGCATTGATTTCCTTGCGGAGAATCTTCTCGGCACCGGCGACAGCCAATTGGGCGACCTGATCGCGCAGGGCTTCCTTGGCGCGTTGGGCAGCGACGCCAGCTTCGGCTTCGGCGGCTTCACGGGCCTGGGCAATGATGCGGGCGGCTTCGGCGCGAGCTTCATCGATGAACACTGCAGCCTGCTTTTCAGCAGAGGCACGAACGTCCGTAGCGGACTCACGGGCCTTACGCAGTTCTTCAACGACTTTTTTCTCGGCATGAGCGAGATCGCTCTTCGCCTTGTCCGCAGCCGCGAGCCCGTCGGCGATCTTCTTCGCGCGCTCATCGAGTGCCTTCACAATGGGGGGCCACACGAATTTCATCGTGACCCACGCCAGAATGAAGAACACAACGAGCTGGGCTACCAGGGTTGCGTTCAGATTCACGGTAGTCTTCCTTTAGTCAGGTTGGACCGCGAAACTCAGATCTTGAACGGGTTGGCGAACGCGAACATCATGGCGATACCGACGCCGATCAGGAATGCAGCGTCGATCAGACCAGCCAGCAGGAACATCTTGGTCTGCAGGGCGTTCATGAGTTCGGGCTGACGGGCGGATGCTTCCAGGTACTTGCTACCCATGATGCCGATACCGATACAGGCGCCGATAGCACCCAGACCGATGATCAGACCGGCGGCCAGAGCAACAAAACCGAGAACGTGTTCCATGACTACTCCTTTAGTTGAGATGATTTAAATTGAAACCGAAACGACTGCTTAAACCTTGAAACTTCTTAGTGGCTTTCGTGGGCCTGTCCGATATACACCAGGGTCAGCATCATGAAGATGAAGGCCTGCAGAGCGACGATCAGGATATGGAAGACCGCCCAGATGGAACCGGCAACGATGTGACCGAGGAAACCGAACACGGTGGCAGTACCGCCCATCAGCGCGATCAGCATGAACACCAGCTCGCCAGCATACATGTTGCCGAACAGTCGCATGCCGTGGGACACAGTCTTGGCCAGGAACTCGATCATCTGCATCAGGAAGTTGATCGGGTACAGCAGCGGATGAGAGCCGAAGGGGGCGGTGAAGAGTTCATGAATCCAGCCACCGAAGCCCTTGATTTTGATGTTGTAGTAAAGGCAGATCAGCAGAACGCCGATGGACATGCCAAGAGTGCCGTTCAGGTCGGCGGTGGGCACCACACGCAGGTAGTGCAGACCGAACATTTCCCCGATTCGCGGCAGCAGATCAACCGGCAGGAAGTCCATGGAGTTCATCAGGAAGATCCAGAAGAACACGGTCAGCGCCACCGGAGCAACAAACTTGCGGGATTCGGCACTATGCACGATGCCCTTGGCCTGGTCAGCAACCATCTCGACGAGGATCTCGACGGCGGCCTGGAACCGCCCGGGAACGCCGGAGGTTGCCTTGCTGGCAGCCTTGATCAGGAGCATCAGCGTAACGATACCCAGGCTGATCGAGAAGAAGAGGGTGTCCAGGTTCCACACGCTCCAGTCGATGATCGCAGTTTGCGCATGACCGGTGGAGTTCAGGTGGGTGAGGTGGTGGACAATGTATTCGCCCGCGGTAGGGGCGTGTGCTTCGGTGCCAGTGCTCATGGTCAGGTCTTCACCAAAAATGCAAATAAATTCGCCTTCAGCGCCACGACCAACCCTATAAACAACGCCAACCAGTGGACGTCTGGATACACGAGTCGAACGGTCGCCAACAATCCTACGGTTGACGCGATCTTGAAGAACTCGCCAACAAAAAACTCAAGCGGGTACGACGCAGCCGGACGCTTGGAAACCAAGCTGAGGCGCAGGGCGAACAACAAATTGGGAAGAACACAGGCTGCGCCTCCCAACGCCGCCGACAACGCACCGCGCGTCCCTGAAATCAATCCCGCAGCCAATGCCACCAGGATCGTCGCGCCTATCTGCAGGAATACCGCTTTTAACATTGGCTCTCTGCGTGGCACGTCGGGTAATGCGCCGTCCGCCGTACGAAAAACGTGTGGATGGTAGGGGTTAACCGCATCAAAGTCAATCGCCGCGGCGCTGCAGCATTATTGGACAGGTCATCCGTATGAGCGCAATCCCGAAGGGCAATGCTTGACAGATACCGGAAACATATCGATCATTATCGACATGAAAACCGACTACTCCCGGGCCATCCCCGAAGCATGGCGAGACATTTCGGCAGTGTTCGCCGCCCTCGGCGACGAGCACCGACAGCGCATCCTGCTCACCTTCGAGGCGGGAGAGAGACTCAATGTCGGCCAGATCGCCGAGGTGTCCACCCTTGCCAGGTCCACCGTCTCCCATCACCTCAAGGTGTTGCGTGAATCCGGTGTCCTCATTTCCGAGAGGGAAGGCAAGGAGATCTATTTCAAGGTGAACAAGGCTTTCCTGCAGGAGGCCTTCAGCAAGGTCTCCGCTTATCTCGACACTTACCTCTGACGTTTTTCGGACCCTTCCATGCGATTGCTCATCAAGGCGCTGCTGCGCGCGCTCAGTTCCCTGCTGTTCCGGGTCCGGGTGAATGGTCACCCGCCCGCCAGCACCGGCCGGCTGCTCATCGTCGCCAATCATGAATCCTTCCTGGATGGACTGCTGCTCGGGCTCTTTCTGCCCCTTGATCCGGTTTTCGTCGTACATACCGGGGTAGTGCGCAATCCTGCCTTCCGGCTCCTGCTCTCATTGGTGGATTACCTGGCCGTGGATCCGACCAGCCCGATGGCCATGAAGAAGGTGATTCGTCTGCTGGAAGATGGCAGGCCGGTGGTGATCTTTCCGGAAGGGCGCATCACCACCACAGGCAGCCTGATGAAAACTTACGACGGTCCAGCCTTCGTGGCTGCCAAGACCGGTGCGACCATTCTCCCGGTGCGGATCGACGGCGCGGCCCGCACCTACTTTTCACGACTTGCGGCCCACGTTCCACGCCGGCTCTTTCCGCGGATCAGCCTGTCAATCCTGCCCACCACCCATATCCCCATGCCGGTTGCGCCCACCGCCCGCGATCGGCGGCGCCGGGCGGGCGAGGCCATGCGGCGCCTGATGCAGGAGATGATCTTCGCCACCCGGCCGGACCAGACCCTCTTCACCACCCTGCTCGATGCAGCCGACATCCAGGGGCACAGCCATTCCCTGGTGGAGGATCTTAAGCAGATCGAGTACAGCTACCGCGATCTGATCAAGATGGCCCTGGCCCTCGGACGACTGGTTGCCCGGGAAAGCGAGCACGGCGAGAAGGTCGGACTGCTGCTGCCCAATCTGGCACCGACGCTGGGACTGATCTTCGGGCTTTCGGCCCATGGGCGTACAGCGGCCATGCTCAATTACACGGCCGGGGTGGAGGGCATGCAGGCGGCGATCACCGCGGCCCGGATCCACTGCATCGTCACCTCCCGGGCCTTTGTCGAGCAGGCCAAGCTGGGTGACAAGCTCCCCGCCCTGCAGGGCGTCCGTCTGATCTATCTTGAAGATCTGCGCGCCACGATGCGTTTCACCGATACCCTCTGGCTGCTGCTGTGGGCACTGCCCTTTCCGCGGCTTGCCGTTCCGGCCGGCTCGCCGGAGGACGCGGCGGTCGTGCTGTTTACGTCGGGCTCAGAGGGAAAGCCGAAAGGAGTCGTGTTGTCCCACCGGGCGCTGCTGGCCAATGTGGCGCAGATCCGCGCCGTGGTGGACTTTTCCATTGATGACAAGATCCTCAACGCCCTTCCCCTGTTCCACTCCTTTGGCCTGACGGCCGGTGGCCTGCTGCCGGTGCTGTCCGGCGCACGGGTCTTTCTTTACCCCTCGCCCCTTCACTACCGGGTGATTCCCGAGCTGGCCTACGACCGCAACTGTACGGTGCTGCTTGGCACCAGTACCTTTCTCGGCAACTACGCCAAGTTCGCTCACCCCTACGATTTCTATCGCCTGCGCTACGTGATCGCCGGCGCCGAGAAGCTCGCCACGCCCGTGCGCGATCTGTGGTTCGAGAAATTCGGCATCCGCATCTTCGAAGGGTATGGCGCCACCGAAACCGCCCCCGTGCTTGCAGTGAATACCCCCATGGCCTTCCGAAGCGGAACGGTCGGTCAGTTCCTTCCGGGCATCCAGTACCAGCTGGTAACTGTGCCCGGAATTACCTCGGGCGGCATGTTGCATGTTAAGGGTCCCAACCTCATGTCAGGCTACCTGCGCTTCGAGAATCCCGGCGTTCTCCAGCCGCCTGCATCGCCGGCCGGCGACGGATGGTACGAGACCGGCGACGTGGTGGACATCAGCGACGAAGGCTTCGTGAAAATCGTCGGGCGGGTCAAACGCTTTGCCAAGGTGGCTGGTGAGATGGTGTCGCTTGAGGCCGTCGAGAAACTCGCGGCATCCGCATCGCCGGCGGCGGCCCATGCCGCCTCCACCCAACCGGATTCGGCCCGGGGAGAGACCATCCTGCTGTTCTCCACCGACCCGGCGCTGAATCGCGAGCAGCTCCAGGCTGCAGCCCGGAGCGGCGGCTGGCCCGAGATTGCCGTACCTCGCCGGATCATCACTGTCGATGCCCTTCCGCTGCTGGGTACCGGCAAGATCGACTACGTCACCCTCAAACAGTGGGCCGAAAAGGCCTGAGCCATCCGAAAGGACAGCCATGCGCAACAAAGCCCTCATCGCCATTCTTCTCGCATCTTCCCTGTTGGCCGGCTGTGCCATGTGGTGGGAACGGGGTAACCACGCCCAGCGCGGCATGGTGGTTGACTACCTCTACCCGAAAAACCAGCAACCCGAACTCAAGCCAACCGTGCCGGAACTGAGCCTCCCCCTGCGGGTCGGCATCGCCTTTGTCCCTGGCGACCGTTATGCAGATCTGCCGGAGGTGGAGCGTGATCGCCTGCTGCGCCGGGTCAAGGACGCCTTTACCAACCGCCCCTACATCTCCGCCATCGAGGTCATCCCCACGGCCTACTTGCGTCCGAAGGGAGGCTTCGAGAACCTGGAGCAGGCCGCCCGGATGTTCAACGTGGACGTGGTGACCCTGATTTCCTACGATCAGGTCCAGTTCAGCGACAGCAACCGCCTGTCCCTGCTGTACTGGACCATCGTCGGCGCCTATGTGATCAATGGCAGCCAGTACGACGTGAGCACCCTGGTGGATGCCACCGTGTTCGATGTGAAGAGCCGCAACATGCTCTTCCGCGCACCTGGAACAAGTCAGATCAAGGGCAGTTCGGCACTGGTCAAATTGTCCGAAGCCTCCCGAGAAGCGCGAACGGAAGGCTACCAGCAAGCCATCGACGAGATGATTCCACGCCTTGATGCCCAGCTCGAAGCCTTCAGGACCAGGGTAAAGGAGCAGAAGGTAGCAAAAATCGTGCATAAGCCCGAGTACAGGGGGGGTGGCAGCATGGACCTGGCCGCGCTCGGCCTGTTCGGACTCGCCGCAACATTTGCGCTGGCCCGGAGGCTGCGTGCCGGCTGAGCGACTGCTCCTGGCACTGCTGATCAGCCTGTTCGCCCTTGCCAACCTGATGCCGGGTGAGCGCATGCAGTTTGACCGCGGTGCCATCGCAGGTGGCGAAATCTGGCGCCTATGGACCGGGCAGTTGTGCCATTGGTCAAGTCTGCATCTGGTCGGCAACCTCGCAGCCGTCGCCGCACTCACGGTGATCGCCGGAAAGCCCCTGCGGCGCTGGCTTGCACTGTTACCCCTCGCCGCCCCGCTACTCTCCCTGGCCCTGCTGAGCCTGTTGCCCGAACTGCAGACTTACCGCGGACTGTCCGGACTTGTCGCCGTGCTGGTAGTCGGCGTGGCAATCGATGGCGGCGTGATCGGCCGTGTCGCGGCGCTGGCCTGGGGCGCAAAACTGGCATTCGACGCCATTTCCGGAACCCCATCACCGCTCCTGCCTGCGGGCATCGCCACCACCTGGCAGGCCCACCTTGCCGGATTTCTTCTCGGATTGACCGCTTGGGCAGGCTTTCTCCACCTCGACCGGAAAACTGCGTCCCCATCATGAACCGCCGCCGCTTCATCCTTGGCGCCGCGGCAGCGGCAGCGCTGCTCGGTGCGGGTGGTACCGCCCTTGCCCGACGCACCCTGTGGAACCCCTGCCGGGCAAGCCTGCCGCCCGAGATCGCCTCGCATGACGTTGTCCGCGCCGCCTGGCAGGGGCTCAATGCCGATCAGGTGTGGGACTGTCACGCCCACCTGGCCGGTATCGGTGACGGGGGCAGCGGGGTCACCATCACCCCGCGCATGCTCAGCCCCCTGCACCCCACGGAGTACTTCCAGCGGCTCTTCTACCTCAACGCCGGCTGCGCCCACGAGACCCCGGGTCGGGTGGACCAGAGCTACGTGGAGCGCCTGCACAACCTGGCAGACGGCATGCACACCGGCTTCAAGCTGATGCTGCTGGCCTTCGAGCGCACCCATGATGAGCACGGGCAGCCGCGCCCCGAACTCACCGCCTTCCACATTCCCGATGCGTATGCCCGGGATGTGGCCCGGACCCACCCTGCCTACTTCGAATGGGCCTGCTCCATTCATCCCTACCGACCGGATTGCGTCGAGGCCCTGGAAGCCGCGGCCCACGATGGCGCGCGAGCCGTCAAATGGTTGCCGCCGGCGATGGGCATCGATCCGGCCTCCCCTGCCTGCGACCGCTTCTACACCGCCCTGGCGCGCCTCGACATACCACTGATTACCCATGCCGGCGAGGAGAAGGCCGTACATGGCGCCGGCCAGCCGGCCTGGGGCAACCCCCTGCGACTGCGTCGGGCCCTCGATCACGGGGTGCGCGTGGTCATCGCCCACTGCGCCAGCCTCGGTGAAGACCAGGACGAAGACTGGGGCCGCGACGGCCCCCGGGTATCCAGCTTCAGCCTGTTCTCGCGCCTGATGGGTGAACAGCGCTACGCCAGACTGCTGTTTGGCGACATCTCGGCCATCAACCTGCGCAATCGTGATCTGGGCGTCATCCGCCACCTGCTCGAGCGGGAAGACTGGCATCCACGCCTGCTCTTCGGTACCGATTACCCGCTGCCGGGTATCCTGCCCCTGGTGTCGGCGCGCCAGCTGGCCCGCGAGAAGCTCCTCGACCCGGCAGCCGTGCCAGTGCTGGAAACCCTCCGCGAGCACAATCCCCTGCTCTTTGATTTCGTTCTCAAGCGCCACCTGCGCTCGGGACATCGGCACTTCGCCCCCGGCGTTTTCGAAACACGCCATTTCTTTGATCGGAAACCTGCATGAGTGCCCGGCCGGATCACGCCAAGGACGCCCCTCCCTCCCAGTTTCACCTGCTCCGGGAGAGGCGTTTCCGCCCCTTCTTCCTGACCCAGTTTCTCGGCGCCTTCAACGACAACCTGTTCAAGAATGCCCTGGTGGTGCTGCTTACCTTCCAGGCCGCCAGCTGGACGACGATTGCGCCGGCGCTGCTGGCCAACCTGGCCGCCGGCATCTTCATCCTGCCCTTCTTCCTGTTCTCTGCCACAGCCGGCCAGCTTGCCGACAAGTACGACAAGGCCCGCCTGACCCGCCTGGTCAAGGTGCTGGAGATTGGAATCATGGTCGTGGCCCTTGCCGGCTTCCTCGTCCATAGCCTGACAGTGCTGTTCAGTGCCCTGTTCCTGCTCGGTTGCCATTCAACCCTGTTCGGTCCGGTCAAGTACGCCCTGCTCCCCCAGCATCTGCGTGAGGACGAGCTGGTGGGGGGCAATGCGCTGGTGGAGGCCGGCACTTTTGTGGCGATTTTGCTGGGAACCCTGTGCGGCGGCCTGCTTGCCGGTGCCCCGCACGGTGACCTGTGGATTGCCGGCGGGGGCATCCTGGTGGCGTTTGCCGGCTACCTCACCAGCCGCGGCGTACCGCCGGCCCCAGCGCCGGAACCGGGCCTGCGCATCAACCCCAATCCCTTCACCGAAACCTGGCGCAACATCGGTTTCGCCCGGGAAAACCGGCCGGTCTTCCTGGCCATCCTCGGCATCTCCTGGTTCTGGCTCTACGGTGCCCTGTTCCTGGCCCAGTTCCCGGCCTACGCCAAGGGCGTGCTGGGTGGCGGAGAAGGCACGGTCACCCTGCTGCTGGCCACCTTCACAGTAGGTATCGGCCTGGGTTCGCTGCTGTGCGAAAAGCTCTCCGGCGGCCACGTGGAGATCGGCCTGGTGCCCTTCGGCTCCATCGGGCTCACGCTGTTCGGGCTCGACATCGCCCTGGCTTCTCCGGGTACCCTTCCGGCCGACGCACCGCTGGCCATCGCTGAGGTCCTGGCGCAGCCCGGCATGCTGCGGGTGCTGCTGGCCCTGACCCTGCTCGGGGTGTTCGGTGGCTTCTTCATCGTGCCTCTTTACGCCATGATGCAGAGCCGCTCGGCGCCGGGGCATCGGGCGCGGGTGATCGCTGCCAACAACATCCTCAATGCGCTGTTCATGGTGGTTGGGGCCCTGGTTGCCGGTGCACTGCTCGGTACCGGGCTGTCCATGCCCATGCTGTTCGGCGTGGCCGCCATCATGAATGCAGCGGTGGCCTTCTACATCTACCGGCTAGTGCCGGAATTCCTGCTGCGTTTCATCGTCTGGCTGCTGGTCCACACGGTGTACCGCCTGCGTACCCAAGGTCTCGAACACATCCCCGCCGAAGGGCCGGCCGTGATCGTCTGCAACCATGTGAGCTTCGTCGATGCGCTGGTGATCGCTGCAGCTTCACGCCGGCCGATCCGCTTCGTGATGGATCACCGCATCTTTCGCTGGCCGGTGCTGTCCTTCGTCTTCCGTCATAGCCGCGCCATCCCCATCGCCCCGGCCAAGGAAGACCCGGCAATGATGGAGGCTGCATTTGCGGAAGTCTCTGCGGCCCTGGCTGCCGGTGAGCTGATCGGCCTTTTTCCGGAAGGAAAGATCACCGCCGATGGCGAGCTGTGTCCCTTCCGCCCCGGAATCGCCCGCATCCTGGAGGCCAACCCGGTGCCAGTCGTCCCCATGGCCCTGCGCGGGCTGTGGGGCAGCATGTTCTCACGCAAGGATGGCCCGGCCCTGAGCCGACCCCTGCGGCGCGGCCTGTTCAACCGCATCGAGCTGGTGGTGGGGCCCGCCCTTCCGCCAGAGAGCGTCAGCCTGCCGGGCCTGCAGGTGCAGGTGGCAAGCTTGCGGGGTGACTGGAAGTAAGCAGGCGCGGCCGCGCTCAACCCAGGTTCTGCAGGGCAAATTCCCAGTTGATAAGCTTGTCGATCAGCGCGTTGACGTAGTCGGCACGGCGGTTCTGGTAGTCCAGATAGTAGGCGTGCTCCCACACATCGATGGTCAGCAGCGGTTTGAGGCCGGCCGTCTGGGGCAGATCGGCATTGGCGGTCCTGATCACCTTGAGCTTGTCGCCGTCGGCAACCAACCAGGCCCAGCCGCTACCGAACTGGGACGTCGCGGCTGTTGCCAGCTCCTTCTTCAGGGCATCCACACTCCCGAAGGAGGCTTCGATCCGTTTCTTCAACGCCGCCGGGGGTTCGCCACCACCATTCGGCCGCAGGCTGTTCCAGTAGAAAGTATGGTTCCAGATCTGCGCGGCATTGTTGAAGATGGCGGTCTTGTCGGCCTTGCCAGCGGTGGCCGTAACAATCTTCTCGAGGGGCAGGTCGGCCAGATCCAAACCGGCAAGCAGCCGGTTCAGGTTATCCACATAGCCCTTGTGGTGCTTGCCGTAATGGAAGCCGATGGTATTGGCCGAGATTACCGGCGCCAGGGCCGCGTCGGCCCAAGGCAGGGCAGGAAGCAGGATCGGGCTGGCCGCATGGACTGGCCGGGCCAGACCACCCAGGGCGGTGGCGCTCAGGATACCCAGTGATGTACCGAGAAACTGGCGCCGGCTGACGCCCTCCGGGGAAACAAAATGCAGGGGCCGTTGCATGGGGACTCTCCTCTGTCGGGTTCGATTTTTCCGACCTTGAGGTCCAGGGCCGGACCACGCATTATTCGCCACTCCACAAGGCTTTTGTCATTCTTTACTGTAACGCGCGATCACGGAGCCGGATGGATGGTGCGCAAGCTGAGGCTGAGGGTCGTGTCACCAGCGGAAAACCAGATCTGCCCATCCTGAATGGTGCAGGTCAGGTTCATGGAACGCGCCGCCAGCGCCGCCAGGGCTTTGGAGTCTTCCTGGGCAATGGCGAGCACCCGAAGGTTCGACAGCTTACCCAGGGTAGCGACATCCTTCTGCCACCAGATATCCACCACGCGACCACCATAGGTCAGCACGATCACCTCATCGGCTCGCCCGGCAGCCCGTCGCAACAAACGCTCATCGGGCAGACCGACCTCAATCCACTGCAGGATGCGACCTGTATCGTCCTTGCGCCACAAGGCCGGCTCGTCGTCCGTGGAGATGCCACGCCCGAAATCAAGCCGCTCATCCGCATTCAAGGCAAACGCAAGCACCCGGATCATCATGCGCTCATCGGTCTCGGACGGATGACGGGCAAGGGTCAGGTTGTGCTCGGCGAAGTAGCCGCGATCCAGATCGGAGACGGCGAGGGTGGCACGAAAGATGGTGGATTTGAGGGCCATGGCAGGACTCGGACAGTAAAGAAAGCCCCCACGCGTCACCGCCGCGCAGGTCGCTGCCCCAAAGGGGGCGTTTTTTGCGTCTGTAAAAAGAAAAACCGGGCACAAGGCCCGGTTCGCATACTGACTGGCTGGCGCTTACTTGCCGACAGCAGTCTTGGCCTTGTCAGCGGCATCCTTGGCAGCATCGGCGGTAGCGGCAACCGCTTCCTTACCGGCTTCCTTGGCGGCGGAAACGGCGTCCTTGGCTGCATCCTTGGTCGCTTCGACAGCTTCCTTGCCGGCTTCCTTGGTGGCCTCAACGGCTTCCTTGCCAGCTTCCTTCGCGGCGCCGGCAGCTTCCTTGGTGGCTTCGGCGGCCTGCTTGGCAGCCTCCTCAGCCTTCATGGCAGCTTCCTTGGCAGCGTCAACGACGGGTGCGGGAGCCGGAACGGGTGCTTCTTCCTTCTTGGAACAGGCAGCCAGGCCAAGGGCGATGAGGGCGGCAAGGGCGAGGGAACGGGTATTCATGAATGACTCTCCAGCTGGGTGGTTATCAAAAGGGTTGAACCTTGGGTGAAACTCCGTCCGCCTTGGCAGACATGCTGCATACAACGCCGCGGGCCACAAAAGGATGACGACCGCAACAAAAGGCAA
>NZ_JBIJDC010000024.1:0-50621 GCF_044344315.1 Zoogloea sp.
ATGAATGACTCTCCAGCTGGGTGGTTTTTGAAAGGGGAAAACCTGAGGCTAAATTCCGTCCGCTTTTGCAGACACGCGAGAAGCTAACGCAGCAGATAGACAAAAGGATGACCTCCGCTGCAAAAGGCACAGGGCCTGAAGGCCCCGCAACCCGTTTGCGTGCCAGGATTACTTGACCCGGTTGCGGTACTCGTCGCTGCGGGTGTCGATTTCGATCTTGTCGCCGATTTCAACGAAGGCCGGAACGGACAGTTCGAAGCCGCTCGGCGCAATGCGGGCCGGCTTAAGAACCTTGCCGGAGGTATCACCCTTGACGGCGGGTTCGGTGTATTCGACTTCACGCACGACAGTGGTGGGCAGATCCACGGAAATGGCCTTGCCGTTGTAGAACACTACCTCGCAGGGCATGCCGTCAATCAGGTACTTGAGGGCATCGGTCATGTTTTCGGCCTCGACCTCGTACTGCTCGTAGTCGGCGTCCATGAACACGTACATCGGATCAGCAAAGTAGGAATAGGTCACTTCCTTGCGATCGAGAACCACGATTTCGAACTTGTCATCAGCCTTGTAAACCGACTCCGACGGTGCGCCGGTCAGCAGGTTCTTGAGCTTCATCTTGACGACAGCGGCGTTGCGACCGGACTTGTTGTACTCGGCCTTCTGAACCACCAGGGGGTCGGCGCCCACCATGATCACGTTGCCGGAGCGGAGTTCCATTGCGGTTTTCATGCTTTTTCCTGCTTGCTGAAGATTACGCGGCACGGGCCACGGTGAATAGGTAACTTATTATTCTATCTCAACTTTACAGAATCGCACCAGATTCCCGGCAAGGTCACCGGCGTCCTGCAAGTGTGCCGACCACGCCGGGGCGTAACTCGCCAGCGCCGGCAGGGCAGCCTCAAAGGCAGGCCAGCTGGCGCCCACACCTTCACCACGGTTCCAGGCGCGCCAGAAATTCTCCACAGCCCGGGCAGCAGACGGAGTCAAGCCCGCCACGTAGCGCGTCATGAAGGCGTTCAGTTTTTCCAGATGTACATCGTCCTGCTGGGCATAGATATGCCAGACGAAGGGGAGTTCTGCCCACTGGGCGCGTACGAAGGAATCTTCACCTCGCACGAAATTCAGATCGCAAGCCCATAGCATTTCGTCATATCGCGACTGCTCGACGAAGGGCAGGACCGTCACGGTGAGGCTGCCCTTTCTGATCCGGTCACCGGGTTGCAAACCGCTGACACCAAGCCAGGCTGCAACCCCGGGAAGAACCCGCCCCTCCGGCACCAGGCACAGCACCTGCCGTTTGCCGTGAGACCAGCTCGCCAGCAGCTCCCCCAGGCCCGGATTTTCGTAGGAGAACAGCGAGACCAGACATTGACCGGGCTCCCGCGGGGGAAGGTCAAAGAAACGGCGGAAGGCGTCTTCCGAAAACTGACTGCGACGGACCGCATGATCGGCCTCGCGTAGAAGACCACCGGTGCCGCTGTCCAGCCCTGGGAAAAAGAAGTGCTGAACCAGGGGCAGCCCCGGATGCGGCGAAGGCAGGCCATGACACCCCGCCACCCAGGACTCGGCGCTGAGGTATTCGAGGTTGATCCACCGGGGACACGGCGCACAACAGGCCATCGCGGTCAGGAAGGTGTTCGGCAGGCTTCCCGCAAAGGCGACGATCACTACTTCTCCCGGGACCACCTCGGGCAAGGGCTCGGCCCAATGGCAAATCTCCACATCCTCCACCCATTGGCAGGCAGCTTGTGGATCCAGGGTCGGGATCAGACGGCGCGCACTCTTCAGATCATCGATCCACAGACGGACAGCAAGTCCGTGCTCGGCAACCAGTTGGCGGGCCAGACGCCAGCAGACACCAATGTCGCCAAAGTTATCCACAACAGGGCAGAAAACGTCCCAGCAGCGTGCCGGAGCAGTGGGAAAACCGGGTGACTGCAGTTTGCTGGTCAAAGTTGGGGATAAACCAGGGTAGAAAGGTCGGGCAAATTGTGCACAAAGCGGCTTCCCGAAGCGAGGGCAAATTTGCTCAACAATCACCACACAGCCTGCCCCGGCGTTAACAGACTACCTTATGAACTGGCTATCGATATGAAAAATAAGGAGATAAAGTACTTATCCACAGAAAAGCGATGAGCTATATAGTTAACAGTATTTATATATAAACAAAAACAGTAAACAAAACAGATACAGCTTAAAACAGCCTTCCTGGACAACCAAGGCAAGGGCGAAAATCTAAAAACAGAAAGCCAAACCCTCCGCCCTGGAGACTTCAACCCCCATCGATCCGTCCTTCACCTGCATGAAGATCCCCCCGCAGAAGGCTTGGAGCTGTGTACAAGTACCCTGGGAAAGACCCGGAGAAAATGTGGACAAAAGCACTTCCTGCCACACGTGCAGGAATCGTCCCCAAACCGTCCAACTCATATCAGCCCCGTTTTCCAGAGCTTTTTACAGGGTAAAAACCACTGTTTTAAAAGTGAAATAAGTACTTATCCACAGAAAACGGCTGTACACCGTTAACATGTACTTATATATATAAAGAAAAATACAAGAACAAACCCTGAACACCATTCAGGCCCCTGAAGGGCGATTGCGCATAGGGGTTGATCCCAAGCGCGGACAAGCAGGACCTCCCCCATAATCCGGGGCCGTCCTGCCCAAGGCAGTCCTCCATGCCCGTACTTCGCTTGCCCCGTGGGCTTACCCATCCCTACCTGCTGTTGACGCTGACTGTCCTGTTCTGGTCAGGCAACATGGTGGTGGGCCGTGGTTTGCGGGATGCTGTTCCGCCCATGAGCCTGGCTTTTGCACGCTGGAGTCTGGCGCTGTTGCTGACCCTGCCTTTTGCATGGCCCCATCTGAAGGCCCTGCGGGGCATGACGCAGAAGCAATGGGGGATCCTGGCTGTGCTGGGGGTACTGGGTGTCGGGGCGTACAACACCCTGGCTTACGTGGCGCTGGTGCACACCACGGCGACCAATGCAGCGCTGCTCAACTCCTTCATCCCGATTGCCATCATTGCCATATCCTGGTTCCTGGGACATCGGGCAACCCTTGTGGAGTCGCTTGGTGTGGGGGTGTCCTTCGTCGGGGTGATGGCCATCGTCAGTCGCGGAGATCTGGCCGTGTTGGCAGGTCTGAGCCTCAACGTCGGTGATCTGTGGATGCTGGCCGCGGTCCTGTCCTGGGCGTTGTACACCCTTGGTCTCCGCTGGCGGCCAGTGGGTTTGCATCCGATGGCCCTGCTGGCAACCCTGACGGTGATTGGCCTGATGGTGCTGGCACCGCTGGCGTGGTGGGAGCTGGCCTCCGGTGCCAGCCTGCATCTGAGCCCCTCGGCCCTCGCCGGGGTCGCCTACACCGGAATTTTCCCGGCCTTCCTTGGCTACGTGTTCTACAATCGGGCGGTGGGTGAAGTGGGGGCTTCCCGGGCCGGCCTGTTCATCCATCTGATGCCGGCCTTCAGCACTATCCTGGCCGCGCTCTTCCTGGGGGAAGTCCCCAGGGCGTACCATTTTTTCGGAATTGCGTTAATTCTGACCGGCATCTGGCTGACGACCGGTTTCAAGAAAGGCTAGACTGCAGGGCTGACTTTGGGAGCAGCCCTTGCATTTCGAACATCTCATCGAGATCAACAACCCCCTCAATCCGCTCGTCGAGCCCTTGAGCGTGGAACAGGTCTGGCACGGCCTGATGTATCGGGTGGAAGAGCCCACCGTGTTCCTGCCCGGGCTTGAGCGCTGCACAATCCTGTCGCGCCAGGGTAACCGGGTGGAGCGCAAGCTGCATTTCGGCCAGGCCAGCGTGCATGACACGGTCACTTTCCGGTATCTCGAATGGGTCTGTTTCGAATCCGCAGCCACGACAGAACATGCCGGCGGGCGTCTGACCATCCGTTTCGATCAACCCGCCGCCGATCACCTTTACCTGCGTTTCACCTACGAAACCACGTTGCCCGAGGGCATGGGGGCGGGTGAAGGTGTGGAGGTATCCGAGTATGTGAAGGCAGCGTACCGGGAGTCCGATCTCGACACCGTCCGCATCATCCGTTTGATCGCTGCCAACGGCCGGCCCCAGTAAGGTGGCCCCAGAGCCCGGCACACAAAAATGACATCAGGAGACACCATGAAAATCGATTCGCCCCGCATTGCGTCCTTCCAGCCCCCCGTCCGCACCCTGATGGGCCCTGGCCCGTCCGATGTGCCGCCGCGGGTGCTTGCCGCCATGGCCCGTCCCACCGTCGGTCACCTGGATCCGGCTTTCGTGGGCATGATGGACGAGCTCAAGAGCCTGCTCCGTTATGCCTTCCAAACGGAGAACGAGCTGACCTTCCCGGTCTCCGCACCGGGCTCGGTGGGCATGGAAACCTGCTTTGTGAACCTGGTCAGCCCGGGTGACAAGGTGGTGGTGTGCATCAACGGGGTGTTCGGTCAGCGCATGGCCGAGAACGTGCGTCGTTGCGGTGGTGTGCCGGTTATCGTCGAGGATCCGTGGGGTGCGCCGGTGGATCCGGCCAAGGTGGAAGAAGCCTTTGCGGCCAATCCCGATGCGGCCCTGTTTGCCTTCGTGCATGCCGAAACATCCACCGGCGCCCTCTCCGATGCGGCCACTTTGGCCGCCATCGCCCGGCGTTACGGGGCGCTGACGATCATGGACTGCGTGACCTCCCTTGGTGGGGTGCCGGTGCTGCTGGATCAGTGGGGGATCGATGCTGCGTATTCCGGCAGCCAGAAATGCCTTTCGTGCACGCCGGGCCTCTCGCCGGTGAGTTTCTCGCCGGCTGCGGTCGAGCGCATCCGTGCCCGCAAGACCCCTTGTCCGAGCTGGTTCCAGGATTTGAGCCTGGTGCTGGGCTACTGGAGCGGCGCCAAGCGCACCTACCATCACACCGCGCCGGTCAATCCCCTCTATGGTCTGCACGAATCCCTGGTGATGCTCGCCGAGGAAGGCCTGGAGAACGCCTGGCAACGCCACCACAACAACCACCTGCGCCTGCGTGCCGGGCTGGAGGCCCTGGGCCTGAAGTTTGTGGTGCGCGAAGATGCCCGCCTGCCCCAGCTCAACACCGTGTGGGTGCCCGAAGGTGTGGATGAAGCCCAGGTGCGCAGCCGCCTGCTCAACGAGTTCGGCATCGAGATCGGCGCCGGGCTTGGGGCACTGGCCGGCCGTGTGTGGCGTATCGGCCTGATGGGCCACTCCAGCCGCCCGGCCAACATCGCCCTGTGCCTGTCGGCCCTGGAAACCGTCATCCGCGCTTGACGCCGGGGCTTGTCCCTTTCTGTCGTGGAGGTTTCCCGGGGCGTACTGGATGCGCTGACCGCCGGCATCGTCGTTCTCGATGACGCCGGTGGGGTGCGGTTCGTCAACGCGGCTTTTCGCGGCTTTGCGCAGGTGCAGCCGGCGGACCACCCGTTCAGGGAAGCCTGTACCACCGGCTGTGATTTCCTCGGGCTGACCCGCAGGGCCCTTACGCGGCCGGGGTTTGGCACCCTGGTGGCCGATGGACTGGCCGCCGTGCTGGCAGGGCGGGAGGCAGTTTTTCGCTACGCGTTTGCCTGTGATCAGGCCATGGCCTCCGTCTTCTTCGCAATGGAAGCGACGCCCTCAGCGGAAGGAGGACTCGTCCTCGCCTACCAGGACGTGAGCCGGCAGCATCAGCTCGAGTGCGCCTTGAGAGCCAGTGAAGAAGGTTATCGCACGGTCGTTGAGGATCAGACCGAAGTGATCAGCCGGTTTGCCGGAGACGGCAGTTTTCTGTTTGTGAATGAAGTCTATTGCCGCTTCTTCGGTAAATCGGAGGACGAACTCCTGGGGCGGCACTGGCATCCGGTGGCTCACCCGGACGATTTGCCGCTGATCAATGTCCAGCTGGCCAGACTGTCGCCCGACAATCCGGTCGTCACCATCGAAAACCGGGTCTGGTCCGCCAGCGGTGAGATGCGCTGGATGCAGTTCGTGAATCGTGCCACCTTCGACGCTGCCGGCCGCGTGACCGAGATCCAGTCGGTCGGTCGTGACATCACCAGCCTCAAGGCCGTGGGTGAGGCTCTTGACCAGTCCCGCGCCTCCTTGCGGGCTCTGCTGGCCGAGACCGAGCAGGTCCGGGAGGAGGAACGCAAGGCGATTGCCGCCGAGATCCACGATGAATTGGGTGCGGCCCTCACCGCGGCTGTCTTCGGCCTGAATGCGCTGGCACCTCACGTCAGTGAGGAGGGCGTGCTGGCGCTCGCAGGGCTGCGCAGCACCCTCGCCGGGGCCAGTCTTACGGCCCGCGAGATCAGTACCCGCCTGCGTCCCCCCATGCTCGATGATCTGGGGCTGGTCGAAACCTGCCGCTGGTATGCCGGTGAGTGGTCACGCACCACCGGGATCCGGGTCACGACCCGCCTGGCCCGTCTGGGCCGCGAGCCGGAGGAGTCCCTGCGGGTGGACCTGTTCCGCATCCTTCAGGAACTGCTGACCAACGTGGCCCGGCATGCGGGGGCGACCCGGGTTGCCATCGTGCTGTCGGCGGGTCGGGAGGCGCTGACCCTGTCCGTGTCCGATGATGGCGCCGGCTTTACCCGCCCGCGGGAAGGAGGGCTGGGGCTGGCGGGCATTCGCGAGCGGGCCCGACGCCATGGGGGGCTGGTGACGGTTGATCCGGGGCCGCCGGGCGCCCGGGTGCGTGCGCGCATTCCCCTGGTCTTCGGGAGCGGGGAGGTTCAGCGGTGAAGGCCCGCATCCTGATTGCGGATGACCATAGTGTTGTCCGCCAGGGACTGCGCGACATGTTGCTTTCCTGCGGAGACATGTTGGTGGTCGGTGAGGCGGCGGATGGTCTGACCGCCGAGCGCCTGACTGAGAGCCTCGCTCCCGATCTGCTGATTCTCGATGTTGCCCTGCCCGAGCGGCGTGGTGTCGAAGTGCTCGAATCCTTGCGGGCCAGGGGGATACGCACGCCGGTGATGTTCTTCTCGATGTATCCGGCCAGTCAGTACGCCAACTACGTGCGGCGGGCCGGAGGCCAGGGCTTCATCAACAAGGACGCCGACGTGGCCACTATCATCGACGGCCTGCGCCGGGTTCTGGCGGGGGGAACAGCCTTTCTGTCACAGGGTCATGCCCCGGCCCCGGCTGACGGCCCCTTCGCTGGTCTTTCGGGCCGCGAGGCAGAAGTGCTGGCTGGACTGCTGGTCGGAACCCCCGCCAGCGAGATTGCCTTGCGCCTTGGCATCAGTGCCAAGAGCGTCAGTACCTACCGCCGGCGCATCCTCGACAAGATCGGGGTAGACAGCAATGCCGAACTGATCGCCATGGCTGTTCGTCACGGTCTGCCCTGAAGAACGAGTCTTGAGGGCGGGACTGTCAGGTTTGTCTGACAGACAAGACGGGCGGGGTCTGCGACCCTCCACGCGTCCACAAGGCAGGATCTGATGTCCTGCCGGTTCGATTCCGGGAGCGTCCTTGCCCTCGCCGTTCTCTTTGCATTCTCTTCGATCCGTCTTGCGTCATTTGCCGGCTGTTAGTGTCACCGCGCTATCCGTGATTCCAGCCAGCCTTGTGGATATGCTAAGGCACGTCAGGCTTTGGGTTCGGGCTTGCCCATGACCAACGCGAACCTGACCCTGGTGCTTGCCCTCGTGTTGAGTCTGCTGAGTCTTGTGGCGGGTATGGCATGGTGGTTGCGGCAAATGCGTGTGGCCCTGGCCGCGCAGCAGGGGCGGTTCGAGCGGGAGCTCCACGAGCGCACCCGCGAGGTTCATGCACTGAATGCCGAGCTGATCCGCCGGGCTGAGGAGGCCGAGGCGGCGACCCGGGCCAAGAGCGCCTTCCTTGCGAGCATGAGCCACGAGATCCGTTCGCCGATAAATGCCATCCTCGGCATGGCCCATTTGGTACGGCGGGCCGGGGCAAACCGGCGCCAGACCCGCCAGCTTGATCGCATCGACCAAGCGGCGCGGCACCTGCTCGCAGTGGTTGGGGATGTCCTTGATCTGTCGAAGATCGAGGCCGGCAAGCTGGTGCTGGAAACTCGTGATTTCCGCCTTGCCGACCTTATCGACTCGGTCGTCGCTGTGATTGGTGACAGCCTGCACAGCAAGGGTGTGGTGCTGAAGATCGAAGTGCACGGGATGCCGCCCTGCCTGCGTGGCGACGAGACGCGTTTGCGTCAGGCTCTGCTCAACTACCTGAGCAATGCTGCCAAATTCACCGAATCCGGATGCGTGAGCCTGTGTGGTTGGGTGGAGGCGCGCGAAGCTGACGGCCTGCGCCTGCGTTTCGAGGTGACGGATACGGGCATCGGCATCAGCGCCGAATGCCTGCAGCGGCTCTTCGCGCCCTTCGAGCAGGCGGAGGACGCCACCACGCGCTGTTTCGGCGGCACTGGCCTGGGCTTGTCTATCACCCGGCGGATTGTCGAGGTTATGGGTGGGCAAGTGGGCGCTGAAAGCCTACCGGGTGTTGGCAGCACTTTCTGGCTGACGGTGCTGCTCCAGGAGGGGGCCGACGTTCAGCCGCCCCAGCGGGAGGTGCTGGAGGGAGAGGAGATTCTGCTGCGTCACTTCCATGGCACCCGTGTGCTGGTGGTGGAAGATGAACCGGTGAATCAGGACGTTGCACTGGAGTTGTTGCGGGATGTGGGCCTTGAGCCGGATCTGGCTGCCAATGGCCAGCAGGCTGTCGAGATGGGGGCGACCGGCACCTACGCCCTGATCCTGATGGACATGCAGCTGCCGGTGATGGATGGTCTGGAGGCCAGCCGGCTGCTGCGCGCTGCGGGGTGCACCGCGCCCATCCTGGCCATGACCGGCAACGCTCTGGCTGAAGACCGGGCGCGCTGCATGGACGCGGGCATGGACGATTTCATCACCAAGCCGGTGGAACCCGAAGTGTTGTTCCGCGCCGTGCTGCGGTGCCTTTCGGGCCGGCATACGCCATAAAGTTACCGAAGGTGGCCATTGAAAAGGCCCGGCGGAGCGCCGGGCCTTGCTGTCGGGATGGCCCCGGCAGCCTTCACTTCTTCGCTTCTCCTCCCGTCACGCTCAGTTCGCCTTTCAGCTTGGCCAGGTTCTTGTCGCCAAAGCCCTTGATGTTCTTCAGGTCGTCCACGCTCTTGAAGGGGCCGTTCTTGCTGCGGTAATCAACAATCGCCTGGGCCTTGGCGGGCCCGATGCCCTTCACGCTGTCGAGTTCTGCCGGGGTGGCGGTGTTGATGTTGACGGCGGCAAAGGCCAGGTTGACGCCGGCCAGGGTCAGGGCAATGAGGGACAGGATGCGCTTCATGGTGGTCTCCGGTTGAATGACATTTACATTTTAATGTCAGTTCATATGCCATTGGCAAGATACTTGATTGTGGCTCTGCAACATCCGGAGACGATTGCACCGCAACTGCTGGCGCCGCGCGGCGTTGAAGGGAGGCAACCCTTTCTGGAGTGAAGTCATGAAACGCCTCATCTGCATCATCCTGGCTGCCGCCTCCCTGAGTGCCTGTGTCGTCCTTCCCGTCGGCCACGGTCGTGGGTACGGTCATGGTCACGGGCATCGTCACTACTCCGCTCCGCCGGTCATGGTGGTGCCGCCCGCTCCGGGGCCGGGCTATCAGCGTGGGTATCAGCGGGAGCATCGGGGCTGGTGAGGGTAAAGGCCCGAAAAAATCCGGCCCGGGCGGGTGGATTGCGCTTATGCTCGACGCCTGCGATCAACCCGCCCCCGGTGGGGCGACATGCTCCCTCGCCGGCCCTGTCCGATGCCGTCCTCGTCACGTAGCGCACCCGTTCATGAACACCGGCTGAGCCTGGCCGAAGTGCTCGACCTGCTTATCGCCGACCGTATGGTGACGCAGGCCGATGCCGACAACCTGCGCCTTGCCCAGGGCATCCGGCCCTCCGATGCCCACCCCCTGATCATCATTGCCGGCCAGAAACTGGCCTCCAGGCTGCCGCCCCACCGGGTGCTTGGTCTGGAGGAACTCACCGAATGGCTGGCTGGCAAGGTGGAGCTGGACTACTACCGCATCGACCCCCTGAAGATCGACTTTGCCGCCGTGACTGCGGTGATGTCGTCCGCCTACGCCACCCGTTTCGGGGTGCTGCCGGTGCAGGTGGGCCTGCGCGAAGTGGTGGTGGCCACCACCCAGCCCTACCTGCGGGAATGGGAAAAGGAGGTGGCCGGCTACCTCAAGAAGGACATCCGCCGTGTGGTGGCCAACCCGGCCGACGTGGCGCGCTATCTGGTGGAGTTCTACAACCTGGCCCGCTCGGTCAAGAACGCGGCCCAGAGCAGCGGGAACAGCGGCGCCAGCCTGTCGTCCTTCGAGCAGTTGGTGGAGCTTGGCCAGGGCAACCGCCAGTTCGACGCCAACGACCGCCACATCGTCAACATCGTGGACTGGCTGTGGCAATACGCCTTCGAGCAGCGCGCCAGCGACATCCACATCGAACCGCGCCGCGACATGGGGCTGGTGCGCTTTCGCATCGACGGCATCCTTCATCAGGTTTATCAGATGCCGATGCCGGTGCTCACGGCCATGACCAGCCGCATCAAGATCCTCGGCCGCATGGACGTGGTGGAGAAGCGCCGGCCCCAGGATGGCCGCATCAAGACCCGGGTGAATAGCGGCAAGGAGGTTGAACTGCGCCTGTCCACCCTGCCCACGGCCTTTGGCGAAAAGTTGGTGATGCGCATCTTCGATCCCGAAGTGCTGGTCCGCAACATGGCCGAGCTGGGGTTTTCGGAGCAGGACGAGGCGCGCTGGCATTCCATCTCCGAGAAGCCCCACGGCATCGTCCTGGTCACCGGGCCGACCGGTTCCGGCAAGACCACCACCCTCTACTCCACCCTCAAGCAGCTCGCCACCCCCGAGGTGAATGTGTGCACCATCGAGGATCCGATCGAGATGGTGGAGCCGGCCTTCAACCAGATGCAGGTGCATCAGGCTATCGAGCTGGGCTTTGCCGATGGTGTGCGGGCCCTGATGCGGCAGGACCCGGACATCATCATGGTGGGCGAAATCCGCGACCTGGAAACCGCCGAGATGGCCATCCAGGCCGCCCTCACCGGCCACCTGGTGCTGTCCACCCTGCACACCAACGATGCCCCGTCCGCGGTTACCCGCATGCTCGACCTGGGCGTGCCGGCCTACCTGCTCAACGCTACCCTGCTCGGCATCATGGCCCAGCGCCTGGTGCGCATCCTGTGCCCCCACTGCAAGCGGCCTCACCCCCTGACGCCCGAGGAAGAAGCCATCTGGGATCACCTGGTGACACCCTGGAAGGCGCCCCGTCCGAGCCGCATCCACAAGGCCGTCGGTTGCATGGAATGCCGCATGACCGGCTACATGGGGCGCATCGGGCTGTACGAGATCCTGCTGATGTCGCCAGAGGTGAAGAAGGCGGTCAGCGCCGAGATGGATATCGCGCGGATGCGTGATATCGCCATCCGCGAAGGCATGAAGCCCCTGCGCCTGTCCGGTGCCCTCAAGGTGGCGTCCGGGGTCACGACCCTGGAAGAGGTCGTCAAGGTTGCGCCACCGGCCGAGAACAGCGAAGTCACCTGAGCTGAAGCCGTGCCGGAGGCGACTTCCGGCCCACTTCCGGCCCTTTTGGGCGTACCCTGCGCAGCATCTTCGCCGAATCCTGGAGCCCCTATGGCCTCATCCCCCGAAAACGTCAGCATGGCCCTGTTCTGTGACTTCGAGAACGTGGCCCTGGGCGTGCGCGACGCGAACTACGAAAAGTTCGACATCAAGCTCGTTCTCGAGCGTCTGCTCCTCAAGGGCAGCATCGTCGTCAAGAAAGCTTATTGCGACTGGGACCGCTACAAGGGCTTCAAGGCGACCATGCACGAAGCCAACTTCGAACTGATCGAGATCCCCCATGTGCGCCAGTCCGGCAAGAACTCTGCCGACATCCGCCTCGTCGTGGACGCCCTCGACCTGTGCTACACCAAGAGCCACGTCAATACCTTCGTCATCATCAGCGGTGATTCCGACTTCTCGCCGCTGGTGTCCAAGCTGCGCGAGAACGCCAAGCAGGTGATCGGTGTGGGGGTCAAGCAATCCACCTCCGACCTGCTCATCGCCAACTGCGACGAGTTCATCTTCTACGACGACCTGGTCCGCGAGACGCGCCAGGTGGCGGCCCGCCGCGAACCCCGGGAAGCCCAGCAATCCAGCCGGCGCAGCCCCGAAGAGGAAAAGCGCCGCAAGGAAGAGCTCGACGCCCGGCGTACCCGCGCCGTCGAGATCGCTGCCGAAACCTTCGAAGCCCTGCTGGCGGAGCGGGGTGATACCGGGAAGATCTGGGCCTCGGTACTCAAGGAGGCCATCAAGCGCCGCAAGCCCGATTTCAGCGAAACCCGTTATGGCTTCCGTGCATTCGGCAACCTGCTCGAAGAGGCCCAGTCCCGCGGACTGCTGGAGTTTGGCCGGGACGAAAAATCCGGCACCTACGTTTATCGCTCCGGCGGGGCTGCCCGTACCGAACAGCCCGTGGCCGCAGCGGCCGAGCCGTCGGTTACCCCGGAAGGACAGGCCGACAGCGCCGTGGCCGAGCAGGCCGATGCCCGGCGCGCATCGCGGCGCGGCGGACGTGCTGGTAACAAGCCCAGGGTCGATGATCTGGCGGCCGCCCGCAGCGAGCTGGAAGCGGCCTACGCCGAGCATGTGGCCCAGTCCGAATTTGCGCCCCAGGCCGAACCGGCCGACACCCGTCGTCCCCGTAACCGGGGTCGCAGGGATGGCAGCAAGGTCACCGACACACCCATCCCTGTCGCCGTCGAAGCTGAAGCTCCGGTAGCCCCGGAGCCCGCTGAAGCACCTCAAGCACCCGAGGCGCCGCCGGTGGCCAAGACGAGCCGTCGCCGGGGCCGTGCTGCCGCCACAACCGTGGAGCCGGCTGCCGAAGCACCGGTGGCTCCGTCGGCCCCTGTTGCCGAGGCTGCACCCGAAGCGGCGCCCCGCCCCGATACCCGCCGCAAGGGGCGCGGTACACGCAAGGCCGCTGAAGTTGTGGTTGAAACGGGGGGCGAGGTGGCTCCCGCCGAGCTTGCCGCGCCGGCGCAGCCAGGCGATGCCGCCGACAAGCCCGCCCGCAAGGCGCCTGCCCGCAGCCGTCGCCCGCGCAAACCGGAAGCCTGATCGCACAGCCCGGTACGGCAGTGCGTGTTGCTGCCGTACCGCGGCCCTGCAGCGGCGGAGTCGGGCAATGAACTTTCCCCCCGCCTGTCTGCCTGACCCACTTCTCCGATCCGTCTGTCCGGCATCGCCGGTGCCGCGAATGCCAGCCTTTCCCCCCTCCCTCGCCCGCTACCTGCCAGCGCTGGCGCTGATCGTCCTGTCGTGTACCTGGGGTTACACCTGGGTGCTGCTCAAGCAGGGCCTCGTGTATGCCTCGCCCTTTGCCCTGGCGGCCCAGCGCTGCGTGGGTGGCGCGGTGGCCCTGGTGGTGGCAGTGAAGTTGATGGGCAAGTCCATGCGCCTGGTGGCCCCGGGGGAGACCGCCGTGCTGGGTCTGGTGCAGATCACCGGCTTCGTGGCCCTGCAGACCTGGGCGCTGGTGGAAGGGGGGCCCGGCAAGACGGCAGTGCTGATCTTCACCATGCCGATCTGGACCCTGCTGCTGGCCTGGCCGCTGCTGGGCGAGCGGGTGCGCGGCAAGCAGTGGCTGGCGGCCGCCTCCACGCTCGGCGGACTGCTGCTGATCATCGAGCCCTGGAACATGCATTCCAGCCTGTTCAGCAAGATGCTGGGGATTGGCGCGGCGGTGTGCTGGGCGGTCAGTACCGTGCTGTTGAAGCGCCTGCGCCGCCGCGAGCCGGTGGACCTGCTGGTGCTGACCACCTGGCAGATGATCATCGGCTCGGTGCCCCTGGTGCTGCTGGCCGAGTTGGCCCCCGGTCGCAGCACCGACTGGAGCAGCCATTACATCGCGATCATCATCTTCCTGTCGGTGGCTAGCGTGGCCCTGTGTTGGTGGCTGTGGGTGTGGATTCTCGACCGGGTGCCGGCCTGGGAGGCCAGCCTGTCGGTGCTGGGCACTCCGGTGGTGGCCATCCTGTCATCCCGCCTGGCCCTGGGCGAGGCTTTCAAGGCCAGCGAGGTTGCCGGCATCCTGCTGATCGGCGGCGGCCTCGCCCTGCTCTCCCTGTTCGGCTGGATGTCCAGCCGCAGGGCCGTTCAGACCCGGTAGCCCTCTTCCGCCAGCACCTGACGCACGGACGGGCGTTCGAGCATGCGCAGGTAGTGGGCGCGGCAGTTGGGGGGCAGGCTCATCTTCAGGTGTTCGGCCCAGAACTCGGTGTAGAACAGCGCCGCATCGGCAATCGAGAAACGCCCGGCGAGGTAGTCGCGGCCTTCCAGTTGCGCATTCATCACCTCAAAACCCCGGGTCACGATCTCCCGGCCCCGGGCCTGCACGGCCTCATGGTCCGCGGTATTGGGGGTATAGCTGGCGGTGGTGAAGATGCGGGTGAAGCCCTGGCCGTGGATCGTGCCGACGGCGTAGTCCATCCATTCCAGCACACAGACTTCGCCGGCCGCGTCGTCGGGGAGCAGCTTGCGCCGGGGGTATTGGCGTGCCAGCCACCAGGCAATGGCCTGAAAGTCGGTGATCGAGCGGCCATCGTCGAGGACCAGGGCGGGAATCGTTGCCCTGGGGTTGATGGCCAGGTAGTCGGGCTTCAGGTGGTCGCCGGCCGGTAGATTGACGATGTAGACCTCGAACACGGCGCCCACCTCTTCGAGCAGAAGGTGGATGCCGGTGGAGCAGGAACCGGGGGTCATGTAGAACTTCATGGCGTGTCGTCCTGGATGGCGGAGACTTTCCGTGAAGCAAGACGAAGGCCATTGCCGCGGGCAGGCGGAAAGGCCTGCCAGCAGGCAGCGAGTCGGGCGCGGGTGGATATCCGCTGGCGCGATTGTCCGCTTTGCGCCGCGGGTTTGTCGGATTGCCCCTAGCGGCCAGGTGCCTGGCGGGCCAGTTCTTCGGGGGTGTTGATGTTGGAGAAGGCCCCGGGGCAGTCGGAGAAATCCACCACCACATGCTGCGCCTCGCCCACCCAGCGCCGGATCTGCCGACCGCCGCCTTCGAGAAAGGCCGCCAGGCCGGGGGTGAGGCGCCGGTGGGCGAGCAGGAAGGCTGGTTCGGGCTGGCCGTTGGCGCTGGCCATGGCCAGGTCGGCAGCGGCTGCCTGGGCAGCCGCGAGCAGGCGGTTGGCCAGGTCGAGGGGCAGGAAGGGTGAGTCGCAGGGGCAGGTCAGCACCCAATCCCCTTCCAGTGCGGGGTCGTGCAGGGCCGCATCCAGGCCGGCCAGGGGGCCGACGAAGCCCGCCAGCCGGTCGGGCACTACCCACGGGCTGAACGCTGCGTAGGCGGCGGCGTTGCGGTTGGCGTTGATCATCAGCTGATGCACCTGGGGCGCCAGACGATCCAGCACGTGTTTCACCATGGGCTGGCCGGCCAGTTCGACGAGGCCCTTGTCCTGCCCGCCCATGCGGCTGCCGAGGCCGCCGGCGAGGATGAGCCCGGTGATGGTGTTGTTCTGGGACATCTTCAGAAGCTCAGGGTGCGCCAGGCCGGATCGAGGCTGCGACCCAGAAAGGCGGCCGCACCGGCCTGGCCGGCAAGGGCGGGGATCAGCGTGCTGTCCGGAACGCCGTGGCTGGCCAGCGCGGTGGGGCAGGCATACAGCCGGACCCCAAAGGCCAGGGCCTCGCGCCGGAAATCGGCCACCGACTTGCCGCTGCCGGCGGCGGCCTCCAGCTTTTCGGCCACGCCCTGGCGGAGCAGTTCCACCGAGCGGGCAGTGAAGTACATCTCCACCTCCACGTCCATCGCGGCGGCGGCGGCGGCGAAGTAGAAGGGCGTGGCGCAGAGTTCCGGCCGGCTCGGGTCGGCGGCCCACACGAGGAGGGCGAGCTTCTGCAGCGGGGCTTCAGAAGTCACGGTCGTCCTCGTGGAAGAGTGGAGTGGAGAAGTCGGACAGGTCGCGGAAGGCGTAGAGATCCATGATGCGGGTGATCTCCGGCCCAGCCTCGGGCCAGGCCAGCAGGGCCCCGGCGGGCAGTGCGCCGACAGCCTGCAACTCGACCATCCAGGTGTCGAAGGGAGCCCGGTTCATGGCCCGGGCGGAGGGGTCGAGTGCGTCGTTGGCGCGGACCAGCCTTGCGTTGAAGGGGGTCTTGACGGGGAATACCGTCTTGCCTGCCTCGAGCAGACCGAAGCCGCGCCCCGCGTCCACCGTGGCGCCGGTGGGCTTGGGGGTGAACAGCAGGATTTCGCCGGACAGGGCGACGCCGAAGCGGGTCACGCCAACCCGGTAGCGATCCTCGCCCAGGGGGGCGAACCACAGGTGGCTGTCCGGGTGGTAGAGCAGCGCATCCGGAAAATCGCAGCCGCGCAACTGGGGCATGGTGGGGCTCGCTGAAGGGTAGGAATGGCGGAAGAGAATGGGAGTCGAACCCACCAGGAACCGCTTGACGGCCCCTCCTGGTTTTGAAGACCAGTCGCCCCACCGGGGGACGCATCCCTTCCGTTCAGGAAAACGTTAATTGACAGTATTTTAGCGCATTTAAACTCAACTTACCGGAAGATCGCCACGAATTCGGTGCTGTTCGTCGTGCCCGCGACCGACCTTGCGGGTAAAGCCGACGCGGTCGAAATATTCGAGGATTTGAATGGCCCGCTTGCGTCCGAGGCCGCTGCGGTCGCGAAAGGCGGCGGCCCGGATGCAGTCGTCTTCGCCCATCAGCTCGCTGGCGATGCGGCCCAGGCTGCGTACTGCGGCCGGGGCGTAAAACAGGTCGCGCACCACCTGGCAGGTTTCGCCACGGGCGGCGAGGCGCTTGAGGAGCTCGCGGGTCAGGGTTTCGGGTTCGCCGAGGCGTGAGGCGATGTCGCGGACCCAGGGGGGATCGAAGGGCTTCTCCAGCAGCCAGGGCATCAGCTTTTCGGCGCGCTGGCGATCACGATCGTCCAGCTCGACCCGGTGGCCGGGCAGATGCCAGGCACTGCCGCTGCGGGCCAGGCGGCCAGTGGCAAGCCAGCCGTCCAGCCATTCGGCAAAGGCGGCGGCGGGAATGGCTGGCGCGATCATGCGGCGCAGGCGGTCGCGTTCGACCCCCCGCTCGTCGCCGTGTTGTTCGTGGTGCTGGGCGAGGCGGGCTTCGACCCGGCTGGCGAGGGTGTCCAGGGGGGCGGCGCCGATTAGCCAGCCGGCCTTCGCGCAGGGGCGGGCGCCGGGCAGCAGGGCGAGCAGCGCGTCAGGGCGCCGGTTCTCGGCGGCGGCCAGCTGGGCCAAATCAAGGCCGAGGGGTGCCTTGTCGAGCACGGCCGGCAGGCGTTCGGCCGGATCGGCGATGGCCTGGGCGGCCAGCACGGCGAGGCGCTCCGGCGCCCGGCGGTGGCGCACCGGGCCGAAGGGGTCGAGGATGCGTCCGCCGCCGAGGGTGTGCTGACCGTGGCCGTCACGCAGGACCACCAGATCGTCCCGGCAGGCGTGCACGGGGGCATCGGCGACAAGCTGGGCCAGGCAGCGGCCGCCGGGCGGCAGGCCGGTCTTTTCGAGGGTGGCATCAAGCAGGGCGACCCGGCCGAGCAGATGGCGGGTGCCATGGTGGATCTGCACGACCGCACCATGGGCGAGGGCCCGGGGGGCATCGGCGGCAAGGCGCAGGTCCATGTCGAGACGGGTGGCGGGCGGCGGCTTGGCGGACCCCACCAGCCAGTCGCCGCGCTTCACTTTGTCCACCGCCAGGCCGGCGAGGTTGAGGGCGCAGCGCTGGCCCGCATGGCCCTGCCCGGCCTTGCGGTTCTGCACGTGCAGGCTGCGTACCCGGGCAGGCGTGCCACCAGGGGCGAGGATGAGGCTGTCGCCCACGGTGACCTGTCCGGCGTGCACCGTGCCGGCCACGATGGTGCCGGCACCGGAGAGGGTGAACACCCGGTCTACGGCGAGGCGGAATTCGCCCTCGGCGCTGCGGGCGGGCATGGCCCGGGCTGCCTCCAGGAGATGGCTGCGCAGCGTGGCCACGCCGCTGCCGGTGATGGCCGACACCGGGAAGACCGGCACCCCGGCCAGGGCGGTGTGGGCGAGCAGGGCGTGTATCTGCCCGGTGACTTCGGCGATGCGCCCGGGGCTGGCCCGGTCTGCCTTGGTGAGGGCCACTGCGCCATGGCTGAGGCCGAGCAGTTCGAGGATCTGCAGGTGCTCGCGGGTCTGGGGCATGGGGCCGTCGTCGGCTGCCACCACCAGCAGGGCGAAATCCACGCCGCTGGCGCCAGCCAGCATGGTGGGCACGAATTTCTCGTGGCCGGGGACGTCCACAAAGCCGAGCACCCGATCCGGGTTGCCGTCGTCGGCGGCCAGGGGCAGGTAGGCGTAGCCTAGCTCGATGGTGATGCTGCGGCGCTTCTCCTCGGGCAGGCGGTCGGTGTCCACGCCGGTGAGGGCGCGGACCAGAGTGGTCTTGCCGTGGTCGATGTGGCCGGCGGTGCCGATCAGCATGGGGTGAAGCCCGCCTGGAACTGGGTGAGGAAGGCGGCTTCGTCGTCGGGGGGCAGGCAGCGCAGGTCGAGGTGCAGGGCGTTGTCGGCGATGCGTCCGATGACCGGCACCGGCAGGCCGCGCAGGGCCGCTTCGAGCTTGTTGAGCACGCCGCCCTTGCGGCCCTGGGGGCGGAACACCAGGCCGGCGGAGGGCAGGCGGTCCACCGGCAGGCTGCCGGAGCCGATCTGCGACAGCATGGGTTCGATACTGACCGTCAGGGGCCAGCCGGCCAGAGTGGCGGCCACGGGGGCGTGCAGGCGTTCGGCCTGGGCGAGCATCGCGTCCCGGGGGCGGGTGAGCAGGTGCAGGGTGCTCAGGCGCTCGGCCAGGGTGTCCGGGTCGCGATACAGACGGAGCACGGCTTCCAGCCCGGCGAGGGTGATCTTGCCGACCCGCAGGGCGCGCTTGAGGGGGTTCTTCTTGATCTTTGTGATCAGGTCCTTGCGGCCGACCAGGATGCCGGCCTGGGGGCCACCGAGGAGCTTGTCGCCGGAGAAGCTGACCAGATCGGCGCCATTGGAGATGGCCTCCCGCGGGGTGGGTTCGTGGGGCAGGCCCCAGCGTTCCAGGTTGGTGAGGGTGCCACTGCCCAGGTCTTCGACGAAGGGCAGGCCGCGGGCGTGGGCGATGCGGGCCATGTCGGCCTGGCCGACGCTGGCGGTGAAACCTTCGACGGCGTAGTTGCTGGTGTGGATCTTCATCAGCAGGCCGGTGCGGGGCCCGATGGCCTCGTCGAAATCCTTGGGGTGGGTGCGGTTGGTGCAGCCCACTTCGACCAGCCGGGCGCCGGCACGCTTCATGATGTCGGGCACGCGGAAGGCGCCGCCGATCTCCACCAGCTCGCCCCGGGAGACGATGACCTCCTTGCGCTGGGCAAGCGTGTTGAGGAGCAGGAAGACCGCCGCGGCGTTGTTATTGACCACGGTGGCGGCTTCGGCGCCGGTAAGTTCGCGCAGCAGTTCATTCACCACGTCGTCCCGGTCGCCGCGCCCGCCCGTATCCACGTCGTATTCGAGGGCGCAGGGGGAGCGGGCGGCGTCCACCATGGCGGTGATGGCCTCCTCGGGCAGCACGGCGCGGCCGAGGTTGGTGTGCAGCACGGTGCCGGTGAGGTTGAAGACGCGCTTGAGCCTGGGCGCGGCGCGGGCGTCTAGGCGGGTTTCGGCGTCCCGGAGCAAGCCGCCGGGTTCAGGGGCGGAATGTCCTTCGCCAATGCGCTGGCGGGCGGTCGCGAGGACCTCCCGTAGCACCTGGGTGGTTTCGCTGCGGCCATGGGCCTCGATGAGGCCGGGGGCGGCGGCGAGAAGTCGGTCGAGACTGGGCAGGGCGCGGTAAGCGGTGCCGTCGTCGGACGTGGTGCCATGGACCATGGACGCCATCGTGGGAAGTCTCCTAGGGGGTGAACAGGAACAGGTTGCGGCCGGCCCGGTGGAAGCCGGCTTCGTCCACCAGCATGTCGAGGGCCAGGGTGGCCAGGTCGTCGGCGAAGGCGTCCACCAGCGGGTCTTTCTCCATGGACACGATCTTCAGGCTGGCCTGGCATTCGGGACAGGTTTCGGCCTTGACGCCGGGGTGGAGGGCGCCCTGCCGGCCTTCGAGGCTCTGGTAGCTGATGCCCTTGGTGTTGTGGCAGGGCACACACTTGATGCGGGTGACGTGCCATTCGCAGGCGCACAGGCTGCAGGTGGCGTAGCGCACGCCGTGGCCGGCATCGCCGATGCGCACGATGGAGGCCACCGGGTGGGCGCCGCAGGCCGGGCACAGGCTGTCCTCGAAGCCGGCGGGGATGTCACTTTCGGCGAGGGCCAGGGCGCGGGCTGTCCAGGCAACCTGCAGGGCAGCGCCGACAAGGGGGGCGAGGGCCAGTTCGATGACGGTGTCCGGTGCTTCCTCGCAGCGCAGGATGCTGCGGGCGAGTTCGTCCATGGCGCTGCGTGCCATGCCGGGCAGGCTTAGCAGGGCCGATTGCAGCACCGGCGGCGCATAGGGGTCGAGGGCGGTGGCGAGCTTCTGGAGCACGCTGAACCAGGTTTCCGGCAGCTCGCCCCCCTGGGCGTCGAGGGGCGGCATGCCGTGTTCGCGGCAGCGCTTGAGCAGGGTAGCGTCGGGGCGGGGGGTAAGGGGGCGCAGGCGGTCGAGCTCCTGCTGCTGGAGGTCGGCGATCCGGGCGCAGAAGAGCAGGAAGTCGGCCATGGCGTGGTCGCCGGCCAGGGCCCGCAGGCGCTCGGCACGGTTGGCAAAGACCCAGGTAGAGGGAAGCCGGTTGGAGCTGTCCTCACCGACGGCCTGGGTGGCGATTTCTTCGGGGCTGCGCAGTGTCTGCATGGCGTTCCAAAATGTTCCGGGGCTCTGGGGCACGGGGTCGTTTGATCGACTCGTGCCCGGGGGATTCAGTCGGCGGGGACGAACGCTGCCACCCCCGCCGGGTTGTGCTACTTGCCGGTCATCTGGCGATACCAGGCCCGGTGGTGTTGCTTGGCCCAGGCGCGGGTCACGGTGCCGTAGAGCATGGCCCGGATGGTGCCCCGGACCCAGATGGCGGCATACACGTGGACGATGATCGCGATGATCATCACCGTGGCGAAGACCGCATGCAGTACGGCGCCGGTACGGATCACGCCGATGGGGAAGTAATGGGAGAAGTACGCCCGCCAGATGACGATGCCCGAGACGAAGAGCACCAGCATGGCCAGGCCGAGGAACCAGAACAGCAGCTTCTGCCCCCCGTTGTACTTGCCCATCTCCGGCATGTTGTGGTCATCCCCATCCACCATCTCCTTCGCCCGCTTGACCCACTCCCAGTCGGTGTCGGTCATGTGGTTGAGGCGTTTGAAGCGGAAGAACATCACCACGAAGAACAGCATCATGATCACCCCGATGAAGGGGTGCAGGATGCGCGTCCACACTCCGCCACCGAACAGGCTGGTGAGGGGGAACAGGGCCGGATGGAAGAGTGCCAGACCGGAGAGCGCGAGCAGGATGAAGCAGATGCCCGTGATCCAGTGGTTGGCCCTCTCGGACGCGTTGTAGCGTTGCAGGTCGGACGGATCGCGGATCATTTTTCGCCCTCCAGTTCCTTTTCGACTTCGGCTTCGATCTCCTTGGACACTTCGTTCGGGCCCTTCATCACGTAGTGGAAGAGGCCACCCAGCGCCGCGGCGGCAATGCCGGCCATGGCGAGGGGCTTGGCGAAGCCCTTCCACAGGGAGACGGTGGGTGCGATCGTCGGGTCGGCGGGCAGGCCGCTGTACAGGCTCGGCTTGTCGGCGTGGTTGAGCACGTACATGACGTGCGTGCCTCCCACCCCGGCCGGGTCATACAGGCCGGCGTTCTTGAAGCCGCGCTCCTTCAGCTCGGTGATGCGCTCGTCGGCCAGCTCTTTCATGTCCTCCTTCGAGCCGAAGCTGATGGAGCCCGTCGGGCAGACCTTGACGCAGGCCGGCTCCAGGCCCACCGCGACACGGTCGGAACACAGCGTGCACTTGTAGGCCTTGCTGTCCTTCTTCGAGATGCGCGGGACGTTGAAGGGGCAGCCGGTTACGCAGTAGCCGCAGCCGATGCAGTTTTCCTGGTGGAAATCCACAATGCCGTTGGCGTACTTGATGATGGCGCCGGGGGCCGGGCAGGCCTTCAGGCAGCCCGGGTCCTCGCAGTGCATGCAGCCGTCCTTGCGGATCAGCCACTCGAGGCCCCGCTCCTCCGACTCCACTTCGGCGAAGCGCATGACCGTCCAGCTCTGGTCGGTCATGTCCGTCGGGTTGTCGTAGGTGCCGCCGCAGCTTCCCACTTCGTCACGCAGGTCGTTCCACTGCATGCACGCCACCTGGCAGGCCTTGCAGCCGATGCACTTGGAGACGTCGATGAGCTTGGCGACCTCAAGGGTCTTGCGCGCCTGGGGCGGTTCGGTCGTGGTGGCCGAGCGCTTGGCGATATCCAGTGATTGCAGTGCCATGGCGATCTCCTCAGGCTTTCTCGACGTTGACCAGGAAGGACTTGAACTCCGGCGTCTGGGTGTTCCCGTCTCCCACGAAAGGCGTCAGAGTGTTGGTGATGAAGCCGTTCTTGGCCACCCCCTTGAAGCCCCAGTGAAGCGGAATCCCGACGTGGTGAACAGTCTTTCCGTCGACCTTGAGAGGTTTGATGCGCTTGGTCACCACCGCCACGGCCTTGATGTAGCCCCGGTTGGAGCTCACCTTGACCCTGTCGCCGGCCCGGATGCCCTTCTCTGCCGCCAGCGCCTCACCGATCTCGACGAACTGCTCGGGCTGGATGATGGCATTGGACTCCACGTGCTTGGTCCAGTAGTGGAAGTGCTCGGTGAGCCGGTAGGTGGTGGCCGCGTAGGGGAAGTCCTTGGCCGTGCCGAAGGCCTCCATGTCTCCCTTGAATACCCGTGCGGCCGGGTTGGACGTGGCCTTGGGGTTGTTGCGGTGCATCGGGTTGACGCCGATGGGGGTCTCGAAGGGCTCGTAGTGCTCGGGGAAGGGGCCTTCGTTCATCATGCCCCGGGCGAAGAAGCGGGCGATGCCCTCCGGGTTCATGATGAAGGGACCCATACCGTCCTCGGGGGCGGAATCCACCTTGAAGTCGGGCACGTCGGAGCCCACCCACTTGCTCTGGGCGGCGTCCCACCACACTTGCTTGCGCTTGGCATCCCATGGCTTGCCGGCCGGATCGGCCGCCGCGCGGTTGTAGAGGATGCGTCGGTTGGCCGGCCAGGCGAAGGACCAGTTGAGGGTCTGGCCGTTGTGGAAGGGATCGGCGTTGTCGCGCCGGGCCATCATGTTGCCCTTCTCGGTCCACGCGCCGGAGAAGATCCAGCAGCCGCAGGCGGTGGAGCCGTCGTCACGCAGCTGGGCAAAGCCGTCGAGCAGCTCGCCGCCCTTCTTGATGAGCTTGGTCGGATCCTTCGGATCAGCCAGGTCGGCCAGGGCCTTGCCGTTGTATTCCTTGGCCAGCTCTTCGGGCGAGGGCTCGTAGGGCACCTTGTAAGGCCACGACAGATTGAGGATGGCGTCAGGGAAGGCGCCACCATCTTTCTTGTACATGTCGCGCAGGCGCAGGAACAGGCCGGCCATGATCTCCGGGTCGGTCTTGGCCTCACCGGGGGGCTCGGCGCCCTTCCAGTGCCACTGCAGCCAGCGGCCCGAGTTGACGATGGCGCCGTCCTCTTCGGCAAAGCAGGTGGACGGCAGGCGGAACACCGTGGTCTGGATCTTGGCCGGATCCACGTCATTGAACTCGCCGTAGTTCTGCCAGAACTCGGAGGTTTCGGTGGCCAGCGGGTCGATCACCACAAGGTACTTGAGCTTGGACAGCGCGGCCCCCACCTTCGCCTTGTTGGGGAAGGAGTTGAGGGGGTTGAAGCCCTGGGCGATGTAGCCGTTCATCTTGCCCTGGTGCATCAGCTCGAAGACCTGCAGCACGTCGTAAGTCTTGTCGAGCTTGGGCAGGTAGTCGAAGGCCCAGTTGTTTTCCTTGGTGGCGGCGTTGCCGTACCAGGCCTTCATCAGGCTGACGTGGAACTTGCCGTAGTTCTGCCAGTACGACAGCTGCCCCGGCCGCATGGGCTTGGGTGCGCGCTTGGCGATGTAGGCGTCGTAGTCGGTTTCCTTCTCGCCCGGCAGGGTCATGTAGCCCGGCAGCAGGTTGGAGAGCAGGCCCAGGTCAGTGAGGCCCTGGATGTTGGAGTGACCGCGCAGGGCGTTCACACCGCCACCCGCCCGGCCGATGTTGCCGAGCAGCAGTTGCACCATGGCTGCCGTGCGGATGATCTGCGAACCGGTGCTGTGCTGGGTCCAGCCGAGGGCGTAGAGGATGGTCATCACCCGGTCCGGCGTGTGGCTGGAGGCGAGCAGCTCGGCCACCTGCAGGAACTTGTCCTTCGGCGTGCCGCAGATGTTCTCCACCACGTCCGGGGTGTAGCGGCTGAAGTGGGCCTTCATCAGGTTCCACACGCAGCGCGGGTTTTCCAGGCTGGGGTCGGTCTTGACGAAGCCGTCCTCACCCATCTGGTAATCCCAGGTGGACTTGTCGTACTTGCGCTTGTCTGCGTCGTAGCCGGTGAAGAAGCCGTCCGCAAAGGCGAACTCGTCCTTCACGAGGTAAGTCATGTCGGTGTAGGACTTGATGTAGTCCATGTGCACCTTGTTGTTGGTGATCAGGTAATGGATCACCCCGCCCAGGAAGGCGATGTCGGTGCCGGTGCGGATGGGCGCGTACAGGTCGGCCATCGCAGCGGATCGCGTGAAGCGCGGATCCACAACCACGAGGCGGGCCTTGTTCTTGGCCTTCGCTTCGGTTACCCATTTGAAGCCGCAGGGGTGGGCTTCGGCGGCGTTTCCGCCCATGATCAGGATCACGTCCGCATTCTTGATGTCGGTCCAGTGATTGGTCATGGCTCCGCGGCCATACGTCGGGGC
Source organism: Zoogloea sp. (assembly GCF_044344315.1). Classification (GTDB taxonomy): domain Bacteria; phylum Pseudomonadota; class Gammaproteobacteria; order Burkholderiales; family Rhodocyclaceae; genus Zoogloea. The sequence goes on from NZ_JBIJDC010000024.1 coordinate 24,954, forward strand.
AAGACTTGCCACCGTCGGGCCGTGTCAGACACGCGCTTGGTTATCGAATGCGAGCATTCCCAGGTTACGCACCACCTTGTGGGTGATGTAGCCGGCCTCGTTGCTGGAGGCGGAGGCGGCGAGGAAACCGGTGGTAAGCCAGCGGTTAACCGTCACGCCATCGGCGTTCTTGGCGACGAAATTGGCGTCGCGGTCTTCCTTCATCAGCTTGGCGATACGGGTGAAGGCCTCGTCCCAGCCGATGCGCTTCCATTCCCTGGTGCCGGGCTCGCGCACTTCCGGGTACTTGAGCCGGTTCTTGCTATGCACGAAGTCGAGCAGGCCGGCGCCCTTGGGGCACAGGCTGCCGCGATTGACCGGATGGTCCGGGTCGCCTTCGATGTGGATGATCTCGGCGTGGGCGTTTTTCGCCTTGTCGCCGAGGCTGTACATGATGATGCCGCAACCGACCGAACAGTACGGACAGGTGTTGCGCGTTTCCGTGGTGCGCGCGAGCTTGAAGGTGCGAACTTCGGCGAGGGCCGCAGTGGGCGAAAAGCCCATCGCGACCAGACTCGATCCGGTCAAGCCCCCGGCAGCCACCTTGAAGAACTGGCGCCGTGAGAGTTGCATGGTGACTCTTCCTCCTCCGTTGTTGTTGATGAACAGCGTCTTGTCGCCTTGCAATCCCCGCGCCAGGGGTGGGGGCTTTACGAATCAAGCGCTTGCCTGAGGAATTGGATCGGTGGGTGGGACATTTTGTCCTTGCGATGGACAAAATGTCCCGTCTTGCCCGTGTGCGATCCAGGCGTGTTCACTCTTGAGCCTGCCGCCGCTATAGTCGGCCTCGCGGTCTGTGTACCGCTTTGATGTTTTCAGCGGGCCCGGCCTTGCCGGTGTCCGGACTTCAGCCGGGGCCGTACTCCCTCGTCCCGGCAGCGGGTGCCCCATAGGGTGCCGATCGAGGAGCTGTCCATGACTTCCATGCCCTACCCGCGGCGTGCGCTGCTGCGCGCCTGTGTTGCTTCCGCACTGGCCGGCCTTGCCGGTCTGCCCCTGCTGGCCCACGCGGAGGAAGTCCTCCGGGTGTCGGCCATTCCCGACGAGGCGCCCACCGAACTGCAGCGCAAGTTTGCTCCCCTGGGGGCTTACCTTGAGGCTGAAACGGGCATGAAGGTCAGCTTCGTGCCGGTGACCGACTACGCTGCCGTGGTCGAGGCCCTGGCCACCCGCAAGATCGACATGGCCTGGCTGGGGGGCTTCACCTTCGTGCAGGCCAAGATCCGCACCAACGGCACCGCCGTGCCCCTGGTCCAGCGCGCCGAGGACGCCAAGTTCACCTCGCGCTTCATCACCGCCAGCGACAGCATCAAGGGTTTCGCCGACCTCAAGGGCAAGACCTTTGCCTTCGGTTCGCCCTCCTCCACGTCGGGCCACCTGATGCCGCGCTACTTCCTGGGCCAGGAAGGCATCAACCCGGACAAGGATTTCAAGAGCACCGCCTTCTCGGGCGCCCACGACGCCACCGTGGCCTTCGTGCAGGCCGGCAAGGTGGATGCGGGCGTGCTGAACGCCTCGGTGTGGGACAAGCTGGTCGAGCAGAAGAAGGTGGACACCACCAAGGTCCGTGTCTTTGCCACCACCCCGCCCTACTTCGACTACAACTGGACGGTGCGCGGTGACCTGGACCCGAAGATCCAGGCCAAGCTCACTCAGGCCTTCCTCAAGCTTGATCCGGCCAACCCCGCCCACAAGGAAATCATGGCTCTGCAGCGCGCCAGCAAGTTCATCCCCACCAAGGCGGAGAACTACAAGGGCATCGAGACGGCGGCCCAGGCGGCCGGGCTGCTGAAGTAGGGGACGGATTCAGGTCGAATCTCTCCGTAAGGGCGACTTGTAGGGGCGACTTCGGTCGCCCATCGTGGGTTGATTCACCGCCATGCCCCTGATCAAAGTCCGCGGGCGACTGAAGTCGCCCCTACAGTCGCCCCTACGGTCCCTCCGAGCGGCCTTTTTGCCTCCTCATCGGGTTCTGGATGAAACAAGGATCACCATGGGTTTTTCCCTGGATGGCGTCGGGCTGACCCACGCCAATGGCTTTCGCGCCCTGCGCGGCGTCGACCTGCGGGTGGCGCCGGGCGAGCGGGTGGCCTTGATCGGTGCCTCTGGTGCCGGCAAGACCACCTTGCTACGGGTGCTGGCCGCATCGCTGCGCCCGGCTGAGGGCCAGGTGCGCCTGCTGGGGGGCGAACCCTGGGCGGATTCGCCCCGGGCCCTGCGTCGCCTGCGTTCGCGCATCGGCCTGGTGCACCAGGCCCCGCCCATCCCCCCGCGCCAGCGGGTGGTGACGGCGGTGCTGGCTGGGCGCCTGGGCCAGTGGCCCCTGTGGAAGGCCCTGGCATCGCTGCTGATGCCGGTGGACCCGGAGGGCGCTGCCCGCGAGCTGGCGCGCCTGGATCTGGCCGACCGCCTCTACGAGCGTTGCGACCGCCTGTCCGGCGGTCAGCTGCAGCGGGTGGCCCTGGCCCGGGTGCTGTACCAGCAGCCTGAGCTGCTGCTCGCCGACGAGCCGGTGTCGGCCATGGACCCGGCCCTTTCCGAACTCACCGTGGCCCTGCTCAACGAGGAGGCGGTGCGCCGCGGGGTGACCCTGGTGGCCAGCCTGCATGCGGTGGATCTGGCCCTGCGCCACTTTCCGCGGGTGGTCGGGGTGAAGGAAGGGGCGATCGTCTTTGACCTACCGGCCGCTGCGGTGAGCGAGGCGATGCTGCGGGATCTGTACGCGGCGGAAGGGGTGCTTCCTGTCACTCACGAGCCGGCCGATACGCCTGCCCCCGGCCTGCCGCCCCTGAGGTGTGCATGAGGCCCGGCCATGACTGCAGAGGGGATGTCATCCGACGGCTGGCGTGCTTGCTGCCATGGGGTCGAGTTCATCCAGTTTTCCTCAGTTTGACGGGTCGTCTGACGGTCGATGCGGCCACTCCTGTAGGGGCGACTTCAGTCGCCCTCCACGCGTTGATCGCGAGCAAACCGTTGACCGACGTCCGCGGGCGACTGAAGTCGCCCCTACTGTCTCTCCATTCGCCGTCAGAGCCTCCTGTAAGCCCCTGCAGCTTCACCCGCCGGATGATCGGGTCAGAGGCGCTCAAGATCCTGCCTGCGTCGGGTCTGTCTCGATGACTGCCGCCACCCGTGACCCGGCGGCCCTGCCGCGGCTGGGCTGGACCCTGGTGGCGCTGGTGCTGCTGTGGCCCTTGCTGCGCCTGACGGATTTTCGTCCGGCGGCTTTGTTCGAGGCGGGCAACCTGCAGGCCATGGGGCATTTTCTGGGGGGCTTTCTGCCGCCGGAGACCGCGCCTGAGTTCCTGGCGATGCTGGCCAAAGCCACGGTGGAGACGCTGGCCATGGCGACGGCGGGCATTGCCCTGTCCATGTTGCTGGCGGTGCCTCTGGGGCTGCTGATGACCCGCAGCCTGTCCATCTCGCGCCTGGGGCCGGGGCGCGGTGGCTGGGTCGGGCAGATCCTGCGCGGGCTGGCCCGCGGGGTGCTGGCGGTGCTGCGCGGGGTGCCGGAGCTGGTGTGGGCGCTGCTTTTCGTGCGCGTCTTCGGCCTGGGCGCGGCGGCCGGGGTGCTGGCGCTGGGCATCACCTACGGGGGCATGCTGGGCAAGGTGTATGGGGAGATCCTCGAATCCACTGATGCCCGCCCGGCGCGCATTCTGCTGGAAGCCGGCAGCGGGCGGCTGGCGGCCCTGTGCTACGGGTTGCTGCCCAACGCGGCCCAGGAGCTGGTGTCCTACACCGTGTATCGCTGGGAGTGCGCGGTGCGCGCCTCGGTGGTGATGGGCTTCGTCGGCGCGGGCGGCCTCGGCCAGCTGATGGACCAGTCCATGAAGATGCTCAATGGGGGCGAGGCGGCAAGCATCCTGGCCACCTTCCTGGTGCTGGTGCTGGCGGCGGATGGCCTGTCGGGCTTTTTGCGCAGGAGGCTGGCATGAGGGCGGGCATCTCCCTTGGCGCGCTGCTGGCCGTGGCCCTGCTGCTCGCGGCGGTGGGCGCCAGCTTTGCCTTTCTCGACATGCCCCTCGGCGCGCTGTTCACTGGGTCGGCGGCCAATGAGGCGGCGGACTTCGTGAAGCGCTTCTTTCCGCCTGATACCTCGGCCGACTTCCTGGCCAAGGTGGCCTGGGCGGCGCTGGAAACCCTGGCCATCTCCCTCCTCAGCACCCTGCTGGCGGCGCTTCTGGCGGCCGGGCTGGCCTTGCCGGCGGCAGGTCGCCAGGGCTGGCTGGCCGGGCAGGTGGCGCGTTTCAGCCTCAACCTGCTGCGCTCGGTGCCCGAGCTGGTGTGGGCCACCCTGATGGTGCTGGCGGCCGGTCTTGGCCCCTTTGCTGGCACCTTGGCCCTGGCCCTGCACACCACCGGGGTGCTCGGGCGGCTGTTTGCCGAGGCACTGGAGAACACGCCCGCGGCCCCCGCCGAGGCCCTTGGCGGCAGTGGCGCCCCGGCGCTGACCACCTTCCTCTACGCCACCCTGCCCCTGGTGGCGCCCCAGTGGCTGGCCTACGCCCTGTACCGCTGGGAGATGAACATCCGCATGGCGGCGATTCTGGGCTTTGTCGGGGCCGGCGGCCTGGGCGCCCAGCTGTATTACAGCCTGTCCCTGTTCCACGAGGCGGAGGCCAGCACCGTCATTCTGGCCATGCTGGTGATGGCGGTGGTGGTGGACGGGGTGAGCGCCTGGCTGCGGCGCGCGTCGGCCTGAGGGGCGGTTCAGTCTAGCTGCGGGGCCCGGTCTCGATCCAGCGAGCGGTGAAGCCGGGGGCGGTGGGGGCGTCGGCGTAGCGCGCTTCGCTGCGCAGGTGCACGGTGAAACAGGCGCCCTGCCCGGGCTGGCTGGCCACCGAGATGCGGCCGCCGTAGCGTTCGACGATGGTGTAGCTGATGGACAGCCCGAGCCCGGTGCCCGAGCCCTTCTTGGTGGTGAAGAAGGGGTCGAAGATGCGTGACAGGTCTTCGGCGGCGATGCCCTGGCCGGTGTCGCAGACCTCCATGGTGGCGCCCACCGTCCGGCCGTCTTCTTCCCAGTCGCGGATGTGCAGGCGCAGGCTGCCACCGTCGGGCATGGCCTGGATGGCATTGACGATGAGGTTGATCAGGACCTGTTGCAGTTCGCTGGCGTTCACCTCGACCCGGCAGGTGGCGGCGGCGTCCACGTGGACGTCGATGTTGCGGCGTTCCAGGTTGTGGCGGGTGAGCACCAGGCAGTCGGCGATCAGGGTGTTGGGGTCCACGCCCTCGGTATAGCCGGCAAACTCCCCCGGGCGGGCAAACTGCAGCAGCTTGGTGACGATCAGCCAGATGCGGTGGGTCTGCTCGTGGATCAGGCGGATCTCCTCGCGCACCGGCTCGGCGGCCGGGCCGAGGATCTCCTTCATCACGTCCAGGTTGCCCTGGATCACCGCCACCGGGTTGTTGATCTCGTGGGCCACGCCGGCAGTGAGTTCGCCGATGGCGGCGAGCTTCTCGGTCATGGCCAGGTGGCGGCGGGCCTGTTCCAGGGTGGCGTTGGCCTCCTGCAGTTCGAGGGTGCGTTCGGCCACCTTGCGGTCCAGTTCGTCCCCCCAGCGCTGCAGCTCGGCCCGGCGGGCGGCCAGGTTGTCGAGGAGGCCGTCGAAGGCCGCGGCGAGCTGGCCGATCTCGTCCTGGCTGGCCACCGGGCCGACCCGCGCTTCGGCATCGCCTGCGCCGATGCGGTCGATGGTGGCGCCCACCTGTTCCAGGGGCTTGAAGATGCTCCGCGCCCAGCGCAGGGACAGCACGCAGCCGGCCACGCTGACCGACACGAAGACCGCGAACAGGGTGAACATCGCGCCCTGCATGGCGGCGCTGAAGGGGGCTTCGAGGAAACCCACGTAGAGCATGCCGACGCGCTTGCCGAAGCTGTCGATCACCGGCTCGTAGCCCGACACGTAGTAGTCATTCACCACGAAGGCGGTGTCCAGCCACACCTTGCCCTCCTGCAGCACATGGTCGCGCACGGCCCGGGAGGCACGGGTGCCGAGGGCGCGCTCGCCCTCGAACAGGCGCACGTTGGTGGCGATGCGGGTGTCGCCGAGAAACAGGGTGGCGGTGCCGCGGCTGCCCAGGGGCAGGGTGCCCTCCCGGTAGATGATGGCGTTGATGCGATCCACCATGTCGCTGTTGCCATTGAGCAGCACGCCGCCTTCCAGCACGGCGACGAGCTGCCCACCTTCGTCGCGCACCGGGATGGCGGCGTGGATCAGCAGGCCGCGGGTTTCTTCCAGGCGTTCGTCCGGGGCGGCGTTGGGGGTGGGCACCAGGCTCAGGCGGGCGCGCTGGCGCAGGGCCGGGTCGATGGCGGCCAGGTGTTCGGCGTCGAAGACATCGATGGCCGTGGCGGCCTCGCCGGCCAGGGCCTTGCGCACCACCGGCCAGTCGCTGCGCCGGGCGCTGGGGTGGTGGCGGGGCATGACGGCACCGCGCAGCGTGCCCTGGGTGTCGAGGAGGTAGAGGAAATCCAGCCCGGCCTGGCGGCGCGCCTCGTCGAGGTAGCTGTCGAGGGCCGCCCCGCCCGGTGCGGCCATGGCCCGGGACAGGCGCTGGGAGCCGGCCAGGGCCGCGATGTCCACGGCCAAGGTCTGGTGCATGTGGGCAAAATACTCGTGGGCGGTGACCAGATCGGAGCTGACCTTGTAGCTGACCAGTTGCTGGTAGCCCTGGGTGCCCCACATCCACACCAGGCCGAGCAGGATGGGGACGCCGAGGAACAGGGGCGCCAGCACCATGGCCAGCAGCTTGCTGCGGACCGAGCGGCTGAGGCGTTCCCGGACGTCGATCAAGGGCGGGCGCCCCGCCGACACGCCGGGCCGGTCATGCCAGACCCCACTCCACGGCCTTGCGGTCGAGGGTCTTGCGGGATACCCCGAGCAGGGTGGCGGCGTGGGTCTTGTTGCCGCCGCACTGGTCGAGCACGGCCAGGATGTGGCGCTTCTCCACCTCGGCCAGGCTCAGCGGAAGGGGGTCGGCCATGCCCTGGACCTGGTTGTGCACCGGCAGGCTGCCGAGGATCAGCGAGCGTTCGATAAGGTTGCGCAGCTCGCGCACGTTGCCAGGCCAGGGGTAGGTGGCCAGGCGCACCAGATCGGCGGGCGTCACGGTGAGGGGCGGCAGGCCCAGGCGCGAGGACAGCTGGGCGTTGAAATGCTGCACCAGTTCGGCCACGTCCTCCGGGCGCTGGCGCAGGGGCGGGATCGACAGGGTGAGCACCTCGAGGCGGTAGAACAGATCGCGCCGGAAGCGCCCCGCCGCCACTTCGGCGTGCAGGTCGCGGTTGGTGGCGGCCACCACGCGCACGTCCACCGGCACCTCGGCCTCGCTGCCCACCGGGCGGATGCGCCTTTCTTCCAGGGCGCGCAGCAGCTTGGTCTGCATGGCCAGGGGCAGCTCGCCCACTTCATCGAGAAAGAGGGTGCCGCCGTTGGCGTAGTGGAACAGGCCGCGCCGGGCTTCGCGGGCGCCGGTGAAGGCGCCGCGCACGTGGCCGAAGAGTTCGCTCTCGATCAGTTCGGCCGACACCGCCGCGCAGTTGAGGGGGACGAAGGAGCGCTCGGCCCGCGGGCTCATCTGGTGCAGGGCCCGCGCTGTCACCTCCTTGCCGACCCCGGACTCTCCGAGGATGAGCACCGTGGCCGGGGTGGGTGCGACCCGCCGGATCATGTCGCACAGGGCGCGCATGGATGCCGAATGGCCGATCAGCCCCGCCACCTCGGCACCCAGGCCGGCCACCTGGCGCTGCAGCACGAAGTTCTCCCGGTCGAGGCGGGCGCGCTCGAAGCAGCGTTGCAGGGAGTTGATGATCTGATCCACCCGGAAGGGCTTGAGCACGAAGTCGGCGGCCCCGGCGCGCAGGGCATCGATGGCGGTTTCAATGTCGGCAAAGGCGGTGATGAGGATCACGTCGCCGGCAAAGCCATCATTCTTCAGGCTGCGCAGCCACTCCATGCCCGAGCGGCCCGGCAGGGCGATGTCGAGCACGATGGCGTCAAAGTGCTGTTCGCGCAGACGCTCGGCGCCCTCTTCGGACGACCCGGCCACCTCCACGCGGCAGCCGCGGGCCCGCAGGGCGCGTTCGAGAAAGTTGCGTACCCCGGCTTCGTCATCCACCACCAGCACGGCATATTCGGGCCATGCAGCTTCCCGGTGATCGGCAGCTGAAGTGTTTGAGGCGGTGGGGAGGCGTTGATTCATGGCGCCGATTTAACCATGGAGGCGAGGGATTGTCAGTGTGGCGGTTAGCCACAATGCGTCGCACTGAAGGCCGTCGCCCGGCTAATATTCGGCGTTGGTAATCCCGATTGAATGGAGATGTGATGGCGTCGACTGCTCGAATTTTCCTCGTCACGGCGGCCATTGCCGCCCTGTCCGTAGATTCAGCCCAGGCCGGGGAGCCTCCCACCTTTGGCTTTCCGGCCGGCTTCTCCGTCGACAAGATGGACCGCAGCGCCGACCCCCGCAAGGATTTCACCCGCTACGCCGCCGGCCGCTGGTACGACGCCATGCAGATCCCCGCGGACAGCGTGCGCATCTCGGGGCTCGACCTGATGTCGAAGCGCACGGACATGACCCTGCTGCAGGTGGTGGAAGAGGCGGCGCGCCAGGCCGCGTCGGCGCCCAAGGGCAGCCCCACCCAGCAGGTGGGTGATCTCTATACCGCGGGTATGGACGAGGCACGCCTGAAGGCCCTGGGCCATGCGCCCCTCAAGCCGGTGTTCGAGCGCATTGCTGCCATCACGGACAGGAGCGGGCTGGCACCGGAACTGGCCCGCCTGTATCTGGCGACCAACGAACCCGTTGCGCTGGGTGCGGGCATTGCCCCGGGTATCCGTGACAAGACCCGGTACATCGTGGTGGTGGGTGACGGCGAGCTCGTGATGCCGAACTTCGAGGATTACCTCAAGCCGGAGTCGGCCCGCTTCCGGGAGGCCTATCTCACCTACGTGACGGACACCATGGTGCTGGCCGGCTTTGCTGACGCGGAGGCCAGGGCCTTTGCAGCCCGGCTGCTGGCCATGGAAACGCGGATTGCCCGGGTGCGCCAGCCCCTCGTGGAGTATCAGGATCCGGAGAAACGCTTCGTGGAGATGCCCTACGCCAAGCTCAAGGCGCTGACGCCGGGCTTTGACTGGGACGCTTACTTCGCGACGATCGGCCTGGCCCCGCCGTCCGCTGTCACCGCCATCGAGGTGAAGTCCATGATCGAAAGGGCTGCCATCCTCTCTGAGCTGCCCCCGGACGAGCTGCGAACCTACCTCAAGTGGGAGTACCTGCGCATGAGCCTGGGGGGCTTGTCCACCGACTTCAATGCCCCCGCGCTGACCTTCACCCGCACTTTCTATGGCCCGGGCTTCGAGCTGCCCCCCCGCTCCAAGCAGGTGTTCGACAAGATCGCCGGGAAGATCGGCCACCCCCTGGGCCGGCTGTATGTGGACAAGCACTTCAGCCCCGCGTCACGCCACGCGGTGGAGGACATGGTGGGCCGCGTGCGCGCCGAGTTCCGGGCGCGCCTCGAAAAGAACACCTGGCTCACCGCCGCCACCCGCAAGCAGGCCCTGACCAAGCTCGACAAGGTGTCCATCACCGTGGGCTATCCGGATCAGTGGATCGACACTTCGTCGGTGGATGTGCGTGCCGACGACTACTTTGGCAACCTGGAGCGCATCACCACCTTCATGGCCCGGCGTGATCTGGCCCGCTTTGGCGGGCCTATCCAGCAGGATGCCTTTGCCGACCCCCGCTCCACCCTGCCCACCGTCATCAACGCCGCTTACAGCCCCCTGCGCAACGCCATCGAGATTCCGGCGGCCTTCCTGCAGCCGCCGATCTACGATCCCAAGGGTGACCCGGCCACCAACTTCTGCGCCATCGGCGCCGTGATCGGCCACGAACTGACCCATGGTTTCGACTCGGGCGGACGCCAGTACGACGAGCTGGGCCGTGTCCGCAACTGGTGGGTGAAGGATGACGAGACCCGCTTCGTCGCCCAGGCCGGCAAGCTGGTGAGCCAGGCCAATGCCTACCAGGTGCTCCCCGGGTTGCACGCCAACGGGGCCCTCGCCGTCACCGAGAACCTCGCCGACGTGGGCGGTGTGGCCTTTGCCTATGGCGCCCTTGAGAAGTACCTCAAGGCTCACCCCCGGGAGAACCGCAGCATCGATGGGCTCAGCCAGCAGCAGCGCTGCTTTGTGGCCTGGGCCCAGATGTGGTCGGACAAGGCCCGGGAGGGCTACCTGCGCCAGGTCACCGCCACCGACGCCCACCCCCCGGGGGGTTACCGCGCCTACTCGGCCTCCCAGCATGAGCCGGGCTTCTACAAGGCCTTCGGCATCCGCAAGGGTGACCCCATGTGGCTGGACCCGAAGGATCGCGTGAAGATCTGGTAAGCGGAGAAACGCAGGGCGGCCCACCCGCAAGGGGGCGGGCCGCCCCAAGCCGGCCTCAATAGCCGACGGTGAAGCGCTGGCGGGGGTGCCGGGGCTGCTCGATCTCATCCACCAGGGCGATGGCGTAGTCCTCCATCGAGACGTGGCTGTTGCCTGCCCCGTCGATCAGCAGCGCGTCGCTGCCCAGGCGGAAGTGGCCGGTGCGCTGGCCCGGCTCGAACAGGGCCTGCGGGGAGATGAAAGTCCAGTCCAGCTCGGTCTCGCCACGCAGGGCCTGCAGGAAGACACCGCCGGCGCTGGCCTCGGCCTTGTAGATCTCCGGAAACTCCGGGGTGTCGATGAGGGCGAGGCCCGGGGCCACTTCCAGGCTGCCGGCCCCGCCGACCACCACCACCCGCTTCACGCCGGCCTGCTTCGCTGCGGCGATCAGGGTGGGGGCGTCGATGCCGCCGACAAAGCGCGTGCTGCTGACCACCACATCGTGGCCTTCGAGCAGGCGGGCCAGGGCCTTGCCGTCGGTGACGTCGGCGGCCTTCAGGCTCAGGCCGGGTTGGGCGCTGGCCTGGCCGATGTTCCGGGCGATGCCGGTGACCGTGTGCTGGCGGCCGAGGAGTTCGGTGGCGATGCGGGAACCGGCGCGGCCGGTGATGCCGAGGATGGCGACGTGGGACATGGATGTTCTCCTGGAAGGTTGTGGAGGAGCGTGATTGCTCCTTCCATGTCCGTCATCCTATGTTTCTTGATCCGGCAGAAAAACCGCATAATCGGAAAGTCTTTATTGCACGATCCGATTGAATATGGACCGCATCACCGCCGCCGAAGTGTTTGTGGAGATCGTCGATCGGGGCAGCATGGCCGCCGCCGGTCAGGCGCTGGAGATGTCACCGGCCATGGTGACCCGCTACCTGCGGGAGATGGAAACCTGGGCCGGGGCCCGGCTGCTGCATCGCACGACCCGCCGCCTGAGCCTGACGCCCCCCGGCGAGCAGGTGCTGGCCCGCTGCCGGGCCATGCTGGAGGTGTCGGCGGCCATGGCGGTGCTGGGCACCGACGAGGCCGATCCCGTGCAGGGCATGCTGCGGGTGGCCTGTGCCCCGTCCCTGGCCCAGAGCGCGTTGGCCCGCGCCCTCCCCGAGTTCCTGCGCCGCCACCCCCGGGCGGCGGTGGACCTGCGTGTGGATTCCCGGGCGGTGAATCTGGTGGAGGAGCGGATCGATCTGGCCATCCGCATCACCAATGATCTGGACCCCAACCTGATCGCCCGCCGGCTGACGGATTGCGCCTCGGTGATTTGCGCCTCCCCCGCCTATCTGGCGGAGCACGACACGCCGGCCACGCCCCGCGATCTGAGCACCCACAACTGCCTGACCTACTCCTATTTCGGCCACAGCCTGTGGGAGTTCGTGGACATCAGGGGTGAGCACATGGAGGTGCCGGTGAGCGGGCGGCTCAGCGCCAACGAAGCCCAGGCGCTGCTGTGTGCCGCCGAGCATGGCGCCGGGATTGCCCTGCAGCCGCGCTATGCGGCCCGTGAGCTCATCGCCGCCGGCCGGCTGGTGGCCCTGCTGCCGGGTTACGAGCCCAAGTCGCTGGGCATCCACGCGGTGTTCCAGTCGAACCGGCAGATGCGCCCCGTGCTGCGGGCGCTGGTGGATTTTCTGGTGGAGTGGTTTGCCCGGCCGCAATGAGGCCGGGGCTGGAAGGCCTGAAGGGGCAGGACGCCCGGCTCACCACATCAGGTCGTCGGGCACCTTGAAGTCGGCGTAGGGGTCGTCCTCGGCGGGGACTTCGGCCTGCTTCACGTACACCACCCGGGCCGGGTCGCGCTCGGCGATCTTGTCACCGATGGTCTTGGGCAGCAGCTCGGCGGCCTCGCCCTGGCAGACGATCACCAGGTGCCCGGCGGCAATGTGGTCACGCACCTGGGCCGACACGAACATGCGCTTGATCTTGCCGTCGTGGGTGTAGTTGTAGGCCACCTCGGCGGCGCCCCGGGTGAGCTTGGCCTGCTTGTGCTGCTGGATCATCTGCACGATCTGCGCCTCGATGGCCTTCTGCCGCGCGGCCGCGTCGCGCTGGGCGTTGAGCTCCCGTGCCCGCTCGGCCTGCTGGCGCTGGATCTCCAGCGCGGCCTGCTTGGCCTCGTCCACCGTCTCGACCCCCGACTTGCGGTCGAGCTTCTGCTGGCGAGACTTGTCCTGGTTAAGCTGCTTGGCCTTGCCCTTGCTGACCAGGCCGGCCTTCATGAATTGATCCTGCAACGACGCCATGGGCGTTTCTCCGTGATGTGTACTGGCCACCGCGGCGGTGGTCGGGAAAGGGAGGATAACAAGGGGCAAATCGGTCCGCACGCATTGATGGCAGGGCGAAGGGCACATAGACTCCCAGCGCACGTCCCGGCACCCATCCCCCATCGGCCCCGCCATCCCGCGCGGGCAAGGAAAACCCCCATGCCAAGCCCCGCTCCCCTGCTCTGCGCCGCCCTGCTGCTCACCGCGCCGGCCCTCCATGCCGCCGACCTGCCCGGCACCCGCTTCTTCCACGGCGACTGGGAGCTGGCCTGCGACAACACCCGCACCTGCCGGGCCGCCGGCTACAGCGTGGATGGCGCCGAGCTGGGCATCGCCGTGCTCCTCACCCGCCCGGCCGGGCCGGGGCAGCCGGTGACGGCCCAGGTGAGGGTCGGCCGCTACGACGACAACCCCGTCGTCGACAAACTGCCCCGCAACTTCCAGCTAACCCTCCGCATCAACGGAACGCCCCATGGCGCCGTCGCCTTCGACAGCGACAGCCTCCTCGGCGAACTCACCCCGGCCCAGATCAAGGCCCTGCTTGCCGCCCTCACCCGCAAGAGCAGCATCGAGTTTGTGCGCAAGGGCAACACCTGGGCCCTCTCCGACACCGGCGCCGCCGCCGTGCTCCTCAAAATGGACGAATTCCAGGGCCGCCTGGGTACCCCCGGCGCCCTCATCCGGCCCGGCACCCAGCCCGAAAGCAAGGCCCTCCCCCCGCTGTTGGGCCTCGTCGTCAAGCCCGGCGCCATCGCCCCCGCCAGGTCGGGTGACAAGACCTGGGTGAAGCAACAAGGCCCCGCCCTGCTCAAGGCCCTGCGCGCCACCCTGAAGAACGACGAAACCGACTACTGCCCCGACCTCACCGAACCCGATCCGTCCGTTGACGAAGCCCCTACCGCCACCCGCCTCACCGACACCCGCTTCCTCGTCGCCACCCGCTGCTGGAGCGGCGCCTACAACGTGGGTTACGGCTACTGGATCGTCAATCAAGCCCCGCCCTACCAGCCCGTGTTGGTCACCACCCAGGGCTCGGAATACGACGCCGGCACGATCACCGCCACCCAGAAAGGCCGCGGCCTGGGGGATTGCTGGTCAATGGAGGAATGGAAGTGGGACGGCAAGGGCTTCGTGCTGGCCCACGCCACGTCCACGGGCATGTGTCGGCTGATCGCACCGGGCGGGGCATGGGATCTGCCGACGCGGGTGGGGCTGGGTGGGGGGGAGTGAGAAGGAGGCCTGCTTTGGGCTGGCCTGATGGGGTGTGTTGGAAATATTCCTGAGATCGCAGGAATTCATCGGCTATTGGTGGATTCGGCTCGAGAATTCCTGCGCTCGTAGGAAATTATGGCAATCGCTGCGGCCTCCGACTATTATTCCTGCGATCACAGGAATAATAGTCGGACGAATCGTTCGTGAGACGACTGAGCGCTGAGGAAAGATCTCCATGAAAAAAACGGTGGATTCCGTCTCGGATATCGGCACGGTGCTTCGTGCTGTCCGCAAAAGCTCCGGCATCCGGATCGACGATCTGGCGGGCATGGTGGGTGTCAGCAAGCAGTTCGCGTCCGACGTGGAGAACGGCAAGGACACCGTGCAGATGGGGCGGGTGTTTCGCTTGCTCCGGGAGCTCGGGGTGCGCGTGTCCGTAGAATTCCACGACTCCGCGGCAGCAGAGCTTGAGCGCCTGGTGCAGCGTGCAGCGCAGAAGCGGGATGCTGACGGTGAGTGAAGCGCGCGTTCTGCAGATCTATTTTGAGCGCCAGCATGTTGGCCATCTGCTCGAAGAGCAGGACATCTGGACGCTGAAATACGATGCGTCGTGGTCAAGGTCTGCCCAGGCTTTTGACCTGTCGCCGGCTTTGCCACGACATCAGCTTGAGCATCGCGACGGGAGCACGGTCAGAACCGTACAGTGGTTCTTCGACAACCTCCTGCCAGAAGAGCATCTGAGAGAAGCGGTCTGTCGGGAAGCCAATGTCCGCGATGCCTTCGACGTCTTGCGATATCTGGGGAGGGAATCGGCTGGCGCCCTGACCTTACTGCCACCCGGGGAGGCGCTTCCGACCGACAGCGCGATTGTGCCGCTGCCCGACGATGCGCTTGCCCGCCGCATCCGCAATCTGCCGCAGCAGACCCTGATCCGTGATGCGCCAAAGAAGATGTCGGCCGCGGGCGCGCAGCATAAATTGCTGCTGGTCATAAAAGAAGGTGAGCTGTTTGAGCCTGCCGGCGCCACGCCGTCCACGCACATCCTCAAGCCCGACCATCCCGACGTGGAGCATTATCCGGCATCGGCCTACAACGAATTCCTCACCATGCGGCTGGCCAGGGCGGCGGGGCTGCTTGTTCCGGACGTCATTCTGCGGCGCCTGCCCGACGACCAGGCGGCGGTCCCGGTCTACATCATTGAACGCTTCGACAGGCTGGGCAGCTTTCCCGATACGCAGCGAAAACACATCATTGACGCCTGCCAGCTGCTCAACATCTCCCGCACGCTGAAGTACAGCCGGGCGTCCCTGGAGACGCTGTACGAGATAAGTACCCTCTCGGCAAATCCTGCGGCAACGCGGTTTCGACTCTTTCGATGGCTGGTCTTCAACGTCTTTCTGGCAAATGACGACAGCCACCTGAAGAACCTTTCATTTGTCATGACCGCCCTGGGGCCGGAGCTGGCGCCCCATTACGATCTGCTGAGCACATCCGCCTATCACACCAGAGCATTGGGCACCCAGGCCGGACCGTGGCCCGCCGTGCGCATGGCCATTGAACTGCCAGGCGCGGCGAGATTCAACGAGGTGAAACTCGACAGTCTCATCGAAGCCGGCAAGGCGCTTCGCCTTCCAGCGGAGGCGGCAGCGCGCATCGTGAACGACGTGGCAAAGGGGATTCGCAAGGCCCTCGCCAGCCCGGAGCTGGCGCCCGCTACACCGATTGAACAGCGTGTGTTCAAGGTTGTGGATCACATGATTGTTGGGGAGATGGCGGGGCGGATTGTGGGGATGGGGTGATGGGTGTCGAGGGTGGTTGTGCGGATGGATGTTGGACAAGTGGGCCAGCCGTCTTGGGGTCTCTGTTCCCACACTGATTCGTCTGGAGAAAGGGGATCCGTCTGTGAGCATGGGGGTGTATGCCTCGGCCTTGTGGCTGCTCGGTTTGGCGGACGGGCTTGGGGACTTGGCTGAACCGGGCAAGGATGTCCGGGCACTCGAATCCGACGTGCGTCAGGCCAGCCGTCTGCGGGCCCGCAGAACGCGTATAGCTGCGGCGGCGAGAGCTAACAAGGAAGGCGACGAAGCATGAGCATGCCGCCCTGACGCTTGCAGCAAAGGCAGGGATTGCCGTGGTGGAAACGCGGCCCATTCCGTTTGCGCGGGGCGTCGCCCTGGCGATCAAGCGCTTCGACCGGTCGGAAGGCCGACGATGGCACGCGCTGTCGGCCAACGTGGCCTTGAAGGCCGCGGGTGTCGAGCTGTCGTACCCGAATCTGGCTCAACTCCTCCGCCGCCGGGGAGACGTCGATACCCATCGTGCCCAGATGCATCAGCTGTTCCGGCGCATGGTGTTCAACATCCTCATCGACAACACGGACGACCACGAGAAGAACCACGTTCTCCTGGTCAGCCAGGCACAGCAGTACGCGCTCGCACCCGCCTTCGATGTGCTGCCGATGGGGCAGTCATTGGGCTATCAGGCAATGACGGTGGGGGCGCAGGGGGCGGAGTCCAGCATCGAGAACGCACTCTCTGCCGCAGGGCAGTACTGGCTGACGCCTCAAGCCGCGAAGGCCGAAGTTAGCCGGGTTGTGGAAGTGGTGAATGCATGGCGCGAGCACTTCATGGCCGCTGGCGTGCCGGCAGCTTCCGTCGAAGAGCTCGCCCAGCACATTGACCGCCCGTTCTTGCTGCGCCAACGCTTGGGGCAGTAGTTATCCCGTCAGAGGTAGGGATGGCTCACGGAGTCGCTGCTTCAGGGCGGCCAGCATCAGCTCAATCTCGGGATCGGCGTCGAGCACCAGCTTGCGCTTAGAGCTTCGGCTGCCAGCGTCTGCTCTGGGCTCATGCACGCCACTGCTGAAGACGGATCTGGCATTCTGCATGAGGCAAACGTGCATTTTTCAGCAACATGCTCTCCAGACAATCCGCTGCACGCGTTGTTGGAATCACGGCATGCTCAACCAGACGATCCAGTAGCCATAGCGCACCGTGCACCTCCAATCCGTCTTTCTGCGCCTGCTTCCTGAGCCGACCATCACCGGTCAGCAACGGCCGCGTTGTCTCGTGAGCCAGGAAATAGCAGGAGACATCTGCCAATGAGCTGTTGTTGTGTTCGGCCATCAAGCCGTACAACTTGATGACCGCAGTGTCATCCAACGGCTCGACGAGCAGCCCACGTGCGAGCAAGGCCGAATGGTCGAAGTTGTTCAGCTCAGCCAACACGAATTCCGTACAACAAAAGGTGAGTGGGAGCTGGAACAACTCATTGAGCAAGCCTGCGTTGTTGAAGTCGATCCAGATATTGGTATCGCTGATGTAAATCCGGCTCATGCGGTAACAGTCGATACCTGTAGCAAGGGCTCCAGTTGATCAATCGGCCTCTGCAGAAATTCAGACGCGCGAGATGGGCTGAATAGATCTTCTGCCAGCCCCCAGAACACCAGGGACTCGAATCGGCGGGGCTCCTCAGCGGGCATCGGCTCCGGCTCGGCCGACCTCCAGCCGTTTTTGCTGAACTGGATATAAATCGAGTGATATCCCGCATCGCTCAATAGCTGAAGATCTTTAAGGCGACGTAGCGCCACCTGCATCGACACGCCATAGCGCCGTTTGGCGTTTAGCAGTTCCACCGGATGAACCCGAGAACGCTTATGCCCGCCAAAATCCAGGACAACCTGATCCTTGGGGTACAGGAAGGCGCCAGCAAAGCGATGGCAGCAGGCCTCTTTCTCCTTCTCTGGCATCTCTTCAGGCAAGGACATGACCCAGTGCCCCAATTCATGCGCAGCGGTAAAACGCATGCGCTCACCGGGGCGAGTCCGGTTCAAGGCGATCAACACATGTTGTTCATCGTGAGTCGCCGCACACGCGCCGTCGAAGTCTTCCGGACCGTCGAGCAAGGCCACCTTGATTCCATGGTCTTCGAGCAACTCGGTCAGATTGGCAATGGCATCACCGCCGATGGCCCAATCCATTCTGAGCTTCCGAGCGGCCTCCTCAGCGGCTTCGACGGATGAGACTGGCATGAAGTGGGTGGGCGTTGCTTCCACCGCGACATCTGCTGCATCAAAGCACCGCTCCAAGGCGATGTAACGCTCCAGATGCTCACGCATCTGCTCCTCGACCTGTTCCTGTCGATACTTCGGCATCTTCGCCAGCTTGCGAAATTCCAGTGGTGCCAAGGCCACCGCATCTGCGCGAAAAAAATACTCGGGCTTGACGTTCAGCACCTTTGCCAGTTGCAGCAAGCGAGTTGAATTGGGCACTGCACCGCCCTTCTCAAACTTACTCAAGGCTTGTTTGCTGATGTCGCCCAGCCGCTGCGCCACCTCTTCAAGACTCAAGCCTCGAAGCACACGGGCACGACGGATGCGGTCATGGATCATGGTCCCCTCCTAGGTTGACAAAATATTTAAAAAAGTAAAAATCGTCAACCTTGAGCCGGCGTGAGACTCGATCTCTCATGCGACGGATACGGGTGAAGTGCCCGGCAATCCGGTCGAGCTCATGCTTGATCTCGATAAGCGCTGACGAACCATCGGCCAGGAACAGCTCGAAGTCAGGTGTCTAGCGGCGCAGGCGATTGCCATCCGGATACTGGACGGTTTCGGGTTGTTCCGTGTAGGCCGCGATCAGGGGCGAGTTCTCGAAGTGATAGATGGCGTCCAGTTCAAGGAGTCCCCCGGGCGTTGCACAGTGCCTCGTGCTGCTCGCAGGTGCTTCGCGCCAGGTTCGAGTTGCTGAGCTAATAGGCCCGGCGGGTGGGTCGAGTGACGCAGTGCATAGATGAAGAGTGGCCTGGTATGCCACGATGGTGCTTACAGCCGTAAGGTATGCCCATCCGATCCTCATCCTGCCGCGTCCGTGATCTACAAAGAACTCGATCCCTTTTCCTCCGAAGACAAGTTTGCCCGCTCCGGCCGTGCGGCCGAGGAGCAGATGGCCTTCTACCTGAAGCGCTTCTTTGCCAATGACCCGGAGATCGTGGTGCTCAACGGCATCCGGCTGGAACATAACGGCGATGCCGCCCAGGTGGACCACCTGCTCATCCATTCCCACGGCCTCTCCATCGTGGAGAGCAAGAGCGTGGTGGGGAAGATCCAGATCAAGGACGACGGGCAATGGCTACGCTGGTTTGGCGCCAACCAGTCGCGGGGCATGGCCTCTCCCATCACCCAGGCGCGCCTGCAGGAGCGCTTCTTCCGCGACGTGCTGGGCAAGGCCTCGAAACGGCCAGACCTCTTTTCCACCATACCCTTCGACCTTTACGTAGCCATCTCGGACAGCGGCATCATCCTGTGGCCCAAATCCGGGCAAGTGGAGGGTGTGTGCAAGGCCGACCAGGTGCCCGACCGCATCGTCACCGCCAATACCGCCCGCATGAACAGCGGGCAGGCCCTGGGCCTCGCGCTGCCCGACCGGCTGAAGATTGCCGAATTCCTGGTCAAAACCAATAAGCCCTTGCGCCCCCACGAAGGGGATGTGAAGGGAGAGGCCAAGGTGGAAACGGAAGTCGCTGAGGCGATAAAGCCTCAGGAAAGCGCGGTGCCGCCGGCAAAGGACAGTCCCGAAACACCTTCAAACGGCCACGCCTGTCGCCAATGCCGCAGTACGGATCTGGAGATCCGCTATGGCTATTCCTATTTTTTCTTCTGCAAGGCGTGTGAAACGAATACGACGATCAAACCAAGCTGCCCGAAATGCGGCGAATTGGGGCGGCTGAGGAAGCAGAAGAATACGTTTTATGTGACGTGCGAGAAATGCCAGGGGGAGGAGGTGTTTTTTGTTAATGGGTGAGGGGCGGCTGTTCGGCCCAAGCTGTCGTTTGGTTTCTGGTCAAAATAGAGTTGTAATGTGCCGGTTAGTTGCCTCGCAGATTCTGGCATTCCAAACACTCGCTTGGGTTGCTTTGTTTGATATCTTTGTCATATCATGAATGGAATTAGAACAATCGCATTATCTTGAGGCGGAGTATGAATAAAAAGCAGGTCGCTGAATTTGCCTTTGACATCCAAACCGGGCTCGGCCGATCGGACGCACCAGAGTTTGACAGGCTTCGGACAATCGGAATGGCGGCATCACTTGCTGTTCATATTCGCGGGGTTGGAGAAATTCCGTACGAAGTGCTTCGCAAGGTTTCTGATTTCTATTTCGACATACCATCTTATGCGCTGCGAGATGTCATCGAAGTGCTTGAAGAAGTCGAGTTCATCGATGTCGTCTCGACGAAGTCCAAGATAGACCGCGTTATCCCAACGGTTCCACACTTTAGGGATGTGTATTCTGTACTGGGCGAACACAAAGACTTGGACTCCCTTAACGAGCATGAACAAGCCGCAATCCATATCTTGGGAGCCTTGCAACAGCAACCAGAAAACCGCGATCGCTTGGCGACGACATCCGGACTCGACAAGTCAGTTTTTGATAGATGCGTAAAAATTGGCAGTCATGGGGGGCTAATTCGTGAACATCGAGTTCGCGGAAGGAACGTCCTCGTCAGCCCAGTATATTTTGCTGACAACTTGGACGGTCTGGCCGACATTGCTGCAACGGCCGGTGCTGGCGAGATAGGAAAAGCGTTAGCAGTCATTCGAAGACACCAAGGATGGCCTCTCTCTTTGGCAATGACTTACGGCGAAATTGGCGGTACTAAACTCACCAGCACCCAGTCTGCTCTCATAAGTAAACTGGCTGAAGAGGGTGTTCTAAAACCGCCAACAATAGCTTTCGACAATACGAGCGAATCTTTCCTTTTCACACCTCAACCAGGGCGCGCCCGCCTCGATTGTGCCAATCGTGAAATATATGAGCGTGCTATGGCACTAGTTGCAGCAGTGCGCAAGGGGCAACTTCTGCCTGATCAGTACAAAATTAAATGGCCGTTATCGATTTTGCGCGCGCTGAGAGACCGTGGATTCCTCGGATCGAACTCTGACGCGAATGCTCAATACCGTAATCTTGTGGTTATGAAAGTCGCCTATCTAAAAGAAACCTTGGCGGGGCGGTGGCAACTCCACCTTCTACCAACTGAAGAGAACAAGGCGGCACTTGACCTTGCAATCCAGCTTCTTCAAACCGGAGAGCTGGCTGGTATGGAAGCGAATAACGAAGCAAGAATAGCCCTTTCGAAAGACGAGAAATATATCCAGTCTGTTGTTGCTGCTGCTGAGTTACGTAAGCGCGAGAAAAAAGCAGTAGATGAGCAAGCTGTTTTTGAGTTCGAGCAGTTGATGCTCACCTTTAATTGAGAATATCAATGGCTTCGACAGATAAAGACGTACACCAAAAAACCAAGGCGATCCAATATTGCTTGGCGACAGGTCTCGTGCCCTTCTATGAGGTTAACATTACTAACCTCCGGGAGTTGTCTGATGCACCGGAGCTTCTCACTGATGTTGATGTTCTTGGTATTAGATTCAACCAAGCGAAGCCCGAGCGGATCATTTTTGATTGCAAGACGAACAACAAGACTAGCCCAATAAACAGGGCGTTCTGGGCTGCTGGTTTAATGCGTTACATCGATGCTAGCGAGGCGTTTGTTATTCTCAAAAAGGCTGCATCAGAAGGTCATAAGCTTTCTGCCAAAGGGATGCAGGTACATCTCTTTGATGAAAAACTCTTTGATAGCCACGCTGCGGCTCTTGCACCAAGCTACTTAGAAAAAGACGCCTATGCCGCAGACATCGACAATTGGCATAGTTTGCACGCATTGCTTCGATCCAACCCAACCTTTCTCAAGGTCGGCGATTTTCTTCGTGGCTCCCTTCCAACTGAACCCGATTTTGCGAAGAGTCTACGAGGAACTCTGGCCCATGTCAGAGCAGCAAGAGGGGAGATCGACCCAACTAAACCGCAACATATGGCGATCTTTTGCTACAGCGTCTTCGCGCTTTCGTTCTCGCTTGCGCCAATTATTCGTGCTTTCTTTGATATATTTGATCAAACCCAGTCGAAGGAAACCTTTGAGCGACTACTGCGTTACTACGTTTGGGGTGGGCGGGAGGCATACCAACTTCGCCGCAAAATGCGGGAGTTAATGGCCAGCACAAACGATCAAGTTTTGCCGGAATTTGACTTGGGCGCATGGGAAGATTTTCTTGAGCTAGTGCGCGCCCTTTTAGATTCGCCCTCTGATGTATTTGCATGCTGCAACCCTGTTCTCGGCTTAACACTAAGGTATGCGGGCAAGCAAACAGTTGAAGCTGACGAGAAGCTCGCTGCCGAGCTTACACAGTCCAACCGAACCCGCCAGTTTATATTTCGCCTTTCGTCATACCTCGTGTCGGGAACTGGTCTTCCCAAAGATTTTCACGAGCGGCTTAAAGCCGATATGAACTCTATCATCACAAGCAGGAAATAATCTTTCCTAGACATACCTAAGTCAGCCTTAAAAGGCACGCACAGCACAAAAAGACAATAAGATTTGCTATGAGGGAGATGAGATGAATATCGAGCAAGGATTGCTAAATCCGTTCACACTCAGTCCCGTAGGCGCTGGGATCAATTCCGCGCAATACGCCATTGTGAACATCGGAGGGGTGTCGCAGCGTTGTGTGGTGAAAATGGTAGGCGATCGTGAAATCGCCGCTGAGTGTTTTTGTGCGTTACTAGGTGACGCACTTTCCTTGCAAACCCTTACCCCAGTCATTATCACGCACCCGGGCGATAACAGCCTGTGGTTCGGCGCCAGGGATGCGGCATACCCTAGCCTATCGGCAAGGTTGAATATCGGAGCAACTGTGAATCAGCATCAACTGGTGGCGCTAGCCCAGATCCTAGCTACATGGGCGCAGGTTGGTCACGTCATCTCGTTCGATGAACTAGTCGCCAACGGCGACCGGAATCCGGGTAACGTGTTGTGGAATGGTACCGTATTCACAATTATTGATCACGAGCGCTCCCTGGGAAATATGCCCAAATTATCGAACCGGTTGGCACTGTTTGCCACCGCAAATTTCCATTCACAGCTTGTTGCCAGCGTTAGTAGCGCCGTAACAGGATCGGCGATGGCACAGCAGGCCTTCCTTGCCGCCGACCAATCTGTGTGGGACATGATTCGCAGCGAGTTTCTGGCTGCACCCCATGCTATCGGGCAACACTATGGCGCATGCGAGTCGCTCGCCAAGCAGCTTGTTACCTCATTGCCAAGTCATGCGGCCAATGCAATGTCACCCCTATTGCAAGGAGCCCATCTATGAACACGCTTGTTTCTTTGGTTTCCAAAGCAAATGCGTTCTATTCCGTCCTCGTCTGGGAGCCAGTGGCCGGCTCTGGTGAGCGATTAAACGTTGGGGCACTCGTCCAATATGACGGGACGTTTCAGGCGAGAGCACTTATTCGCGAGGACGTTCTTCGCTGTATGTACGGATCAGCTGGCGAAGGGGCATTCCAGATGATCCTTGGGACCCTTAGGGCGATTGAGGGGGTTGCGAAGCAATTTGGCTTTGCTGCGGCCCGTGAGGCTGTGCCACTCGCTTCGTTCAAATTTACCGAGGCACACGAGGCACAAGCAGACAACGAGCATGACCTTCTAAGGCAGATCGTGCTTATGCATTTCAGCCTCAGCGTGCTCTCAGAGGAGCCCACGGCGTCAGCAGACGACTCCCCCACTCCCGAACGCGAGGTTAATCAACAGTGGACCACCAAAATTAAGGAAGCCATTCAGGCCCGGCGCCCAGATCTACAGGTGTGCTTCAACCGCGAACTCGTTCTTGTGGATGGCAGCGCCCCAGTAAAATTTCCAGTTCTCACACCACGACTGGTTGCACAGTTTGGCCTGTTAAAGGAACACGCGCAGAGCCATGGCATGGAAGATGCCCGCGCCAAGATGTGGAAGCTGTCCCTTGCAACTGGAAGGAATTCGAGTCTTTCAGCAGCAATGGTCGTGGGGATTCCGCTACTTGACAGTGTGACGCTGAGTGATCGTGTTCGGGATCGCTTTCTTAAAAATATCGGTGATCTCACCCGTGAAGCCGAAAAATACAAGGTTGGCTTGCGAACGGCTCAGTCTGTTGCAGATGCAGCAGATTGTGTCATTGAGTTAGCCTAAGGGGGATGGAGTCTCCTTGGTTTCAGACGACGAAACGAAGGACTGAATTACGACGCCGAGTGACAGCGCTCTAGACTCCCCATCATGCAACGTACGCAACGAGGCCCAAAAGAGATACATGATCGGAAGGACCGTTAGGTACCCTGCTTCGATTACGTAGCGAAGTGTCGTCAGGTGTTGTTGATGCCACAGACTGACTGATTGCCTGCGGCATCTCCGATAACTTGAATATTTGCCGCCCAAGCTGATTCAAGTCTGAACGAATGAAAATCGACGCATTGCAGCCAGAATTAGTCAGCTAGCCCAAAGACTGCAAAGGCCGATAAGCTGCCATTCGATACATCGGTTTCTCTCCATTGTCCATTTCCAAAGCTACTTTCTCCCACGACCTCTTTGATTGTCTCCACCTTCCTTCATGTCCCCCGACCGTACTCCAGCCAGTGACGAAGTGTTGCGCCGTGTTGGTCGCAATCTCGTTACTTTTCAGTTGATTGAGTCATTCCTGAAGTTCCTCGTTGCGAATAGTAAGTTTTCGCAGATTGTGGAGTACGAAGATGGCTCTCCCCGAGAGAAAAGTGACGAAGGGAACAGTACGGCGCGCAGCATGCTTGGGGAGCTTGTCAGAAAGTACGTGGCGGACGTGTTGGTGGACGCGGGCGCGGAGTTGCCAGAATCAGAGTTGCCAATAAAGGCGGTGTGCAGGGCCGGCTTTACCTTCAGGGTCGAATGCGAGAGAGACGCCCTTGAGTCTTTGCGCGTGGATCTCAAGCGGATGACTGAAGCACGAAATGAGCTTGTTCATCATTTCTTGCCGCGCTGGAAGCCTGAGGACGAAGACGCAATGAACGAGGCGATGGCATATCTCGATGCACAGCGTGAGATGGTCTTGCCGATGTTCGACCACCTCAGGGCAACTGCACTTGGTTTGCAGCAATCCAGACAATGGATGGCGGACTACTTTGCCAGCCCCGAGTCCGCTCGGGATATGGAATTGATGTTGCTGCAGGGCTCGTCGTTGGTCAGACTGCTGTGCGACATCGCTGGGCAGGTTCAGCGAGCTGATGGTTGGACTTACGTGGCAACGGCTGGGCAGGTGGCCGCACGGGAGATGCCTGATAACCTGAGGGATCTGAAAGTGCGCTATGGATTCAGCACCCTCAAGAAACTGCTTATCGGCTCTGAGTTGTTCGAGGTCATGGATGAGCCTTTGGAAAATGGCGGGTTCCGGACACTCTATCGGCTCAAAGCAAGGCAGTGATTGCTAGGGCGATAGTAACTGCCCCAAATTGCGCAAGAAGTTGCATCCCTTAGGTATTTTGCATTGCGGATCGGATCTGTTTGAAGCTCTTGCCCCTTGGTTTGAACTGTCAAGGATTCCTTGACAGTTCAAACCAAGGGGGCCAATTCACTTTCAGTACGCAGCTTGACCTGGGCTTTGCCATCATCGGTCTGGTAAAGAATCAGCTCGCTCATGGGTGGGGGCTCCTGGTGCATCGTGAGGGTCTTCGGCCCCCAAAAAAGAAAGAGGCCCGGAAGCCTCTTTCGTAAGCGTCGCCCCTGTCCCGTCTTGATCCCATTTCTTTGATCCGCGAAGGTGTCCACCATTTTTGAGGGTGGACACCATGGAGATTGAGAAGGCAGCCCAAGGGGCTCGGCGTGGGGCCTATGTT
>NZ_JBIJDC010000012.1:0-65144 GCF_044344315.1 Zoogloea sp.
TTCCAGCACCACCTCCTCACCACCCCGGCTCACACATCTCGGTGTGCGCCGCAGCGAAGAGAGGCCGAATTATAAAGAACAATCACAACGTGTCAACAAGATTAAGAAAATAAATCTTGAACGTCACAGACGCGCCCGGCTGCAAGCACAACCACCGAAGGCCAAAGCGCTCAGTAGTTCAGGCCTAGGTGATATCGTCGTCCTCCCTCAGAGGCATGGCGAAGACGTAGCCCACCCCTCGTACCGCCCGGATCGGACTCCTTTCCGGAGACACTTCTTCCAGTTTATGACGCAGTCGGCTCATGGCCGTATCCAGGCGACGCTGATCAAACAACAGGTAGTCATGCCCAAGTGCCTCGATCAGTTGTCGGCGGGCAACAACTTCGGTACCCGTCTTGGCCAGTTCGCGAAGTAGGATCACCTCCATGCCCGAGATCGATATGACCTTTCCTTCTGGTGACACGATCTCCAGCGATCTATAACGCAGAAGCCATTCCTGCCTGCCGGGTGTCGGCATGGGCATGGCCAGACGTCTAAGGACCGTCTGTATCACGGCGATCAGCTCCCGCGTATCCACTGGCTTCACCAGATAGGCATCGGCACCACGGTCCAGTCCGTCGAGACGATCCTGCAAACGGCCTCGGGCAGTCAGCATCACAACACCCAGCCCAGGGCGGGTAGCGCGCAGGCGCGCAGAGATGGACAAGCCATCTTCACCCGGCAAACCCAGATCCATCACCACGAGTTCACATCCGCTGCCGGCAAGATGCCGATCCAGACTGACGCCATCCTCACAACCAAACACGTCGAAGCCAGCCCTGGCCAGCTGAAAACACATCTCGTCGCGAAGGTCTTCATCATCTTCCACGAGCGCAATACGCGAACTCATGACACCCCCCTTTTCTCCAGTGGCAACCAGGCCTCCAGACAAGCACCGGTCTCTCGGGGACGCACGACGACGTGCAAGATGCCACCGTGCCGCCTGCAGATGAAGCGCGCCAGGAACAGCCCGATGCCCAAACCAGGCTGACCTGCCACATCCGGACTGCGGTAGTACTTCTGGAAGATCCTCTCTTCCTGTCCAGGCGGAATGCCAGGCCCGTGATCGATGACCCTGATGAACACGCCTGCCTCTCCAGCCTGATCGCCGGTTTCTACCTTCAAATAGACCTGTGAATCCCGGGGGCTGTATTTCAGGGCGTTCTCGACGATGTTCAGCAGCATCACGCGGAGCATCCGCGGATCCCCTCTCAAAGCGGGCAGGCCATCGGCGAGATGGCAACACAAGCGCGCTTCATCGGCGGGACTCAGAAGTTGACTCAACTCGCCCGTCAGCGCCTCAAGCTGAATCTCGGCCATGTCCATACGCCAGTCATCCACATTTGTTCGATCCTGCATCAGAGCAATCTCCAGTAGCGCGTTAAGACGCTGCAGGGCTCTCTGAATACGGTCATAACGCTTTTTATGCTCCAGAGGCGGTGGCGTGAGATCCATATCCTGGAGGGACTGCACAGCGGCCTTGATGATCGCGAGGGGCGTCCGGATGTCATGGGCGATCATGGCGATGAAATGGGTCTGCTCTTCGCGTCCGCGGCGTTCGACAGCCTCGCTGGCGGCCAGGCGCAGATTGGCCTCGCGGAGTTCATGGGTCTGGCGTACCACCTCACGCTCAAGGGACACCCCCCAGTCACGCAAGGTATCGACCAGCTTTCGCTCTGCACGCACCGCATCGGCATGCGCCAGGTCCTTCTCCTGGCGGAGACTGTTGATGCGATCCGCCAAGGCCAGCGACAAGAGCAGCATCTCGAGAGCCGAGCCGATCTGCATGATGTTGCTGGTCAGCGCGTTGGTCGGCAGCCAGCCGAAATTCCTCAGGGCAGTGACCCCCACGCCCACCAATAGCAGCAGCCACCCAGCCAGGAACAGGCGGGCCGAACGCTGCCCCCCGATCAGGCTCTGCAGCGCCAGCACCACGGCCACCACAGAGAAACACAAGCCCGTGGCACTCACCAGGCGAGCCAGCAGGGCGTAGGGCAACCAATAGCCGAACAGGGTTTCAACCGCAAACAAGGCCGTCAGGGCGAGGACCACCCGATCCAGCGCAGGGGCTCGTCGCCGTGACTCCAGGAAGCGCCGTGTAAAGAGCGCACCGGCCAGCCCGCACAGGGCCAGAGACAAAGGGAAGGCCGCATTGCCGAGGAGAACGGCATCACCCCAAATCAGCAGGCTGCCGAAACCCTTCATCGTCAGCAGGCCACTCCCCATGCCCAGCACCATCAGGGAGTAGGTCAGGTACAAGGGATCCCGGATGGCCAGAAACAGCATCAGGTTGTAGCTGAGCAGGACCAGCAGTGCGCCGAAATACAGGGCTTGCCACGCGTAGCGGCTGCGATCCGCGGCGAGAAGATCCTTCGGCTGCCATAAAACCAGGGGAATGGTCAGGTTCCCCTGGGATTCGACGCGCAGGAAAAGCACCTCCTCCGCACCAGGCTCCAGCGCGAGCGGGAACACCAGATTGTGGTGTTCAAACGGCCGACGCGAGCGCGGCACGAGGTCGCCGGACTCGACGGCCCGCCATTGACCCGACACCTCATGGCGGTAAAGGGTCACATGATCAAGCGTGGGGTAGGCCACCTCCAGCAACCACTCATGAGGCGCATCCCCCCCCACGCGCACCGGAACGCGAATCCATACCACGGCATCGTTGTACCCGGCATTGACCACCCGCTCACCCTGCCCCGCTGGCGGCGCAAACCGCTCGGGATGTGCGGCCACCTCCCTGATGTCCGCGCGCTTGTCATGATCAAGCCATACGCGACTGTAAAGAAACGCGTCCGCCTTACCGTTAAGCGCCAATAGAGGCACGCCGGCCTCCCGGCCATCGGCTGCGCTCAGACCGGCACTGAAAAGCCCGGAGCAAACAACAAGCAGAGAGACGAGCACCCGCCGTATCACACCCAAGCAGACGTCATGCCCGGTGAGGCAGCCGTGGCCGCCCCCAAAGAGCCACGCAGAATCCAAGAACACAAAAGAACGCAGGGTCGAGGGAGCTTGCATGCCGAAATGTAAGTTTTTGTAAGTTTTAAATATGCCATGTTTGATACGGTGGGGAAGTACGCACCGTGCTCTTCAAAGCCGAAATCAAGAAAACAAGGGAGTCTCCAGATGTTTGCCGTGAAATCCAGCACCATGGACCGTAAGCGCTACCTGATCGCCGCCACCCTCACGGGTTCCCTCCTGTGCATCGGGAGCGCCCACGCCGCCGAGAACTTCCCTGAGAAGCTTGACCGCATCCTCAAGGAACACAACCTGATGCGCATGGTGGACGCCGACGTGGCAACGGCCAATGCCCAGATCGGCGTCGAAAAGACCGCCTACTTTCCCAAACTCACCGTTGGCGCCGGCATCGGCAAACAGCACATCGACCGTGACATCGGCACCAAGGGCAACTTCAATCCGTCCGACGTCAACGTCGGCCTCAACCAGCTGATCACCGACTTCGGCCAGACCGGCCTGCGTGTCCAGGCTGCCGAGACCATTCTGGACAAGGAAGGCAAGGAGCGCGACCTGCAGCGTCAGAACCTCGTTCTCGCCGCCATCGAAGCCCAGCTGCAGATCATCCGCGCTGATCGCACCCTGCGCTACGCCCAGCAGTCCGAACTCAACATCAAGCGTCAGACCTCCCTCGAAAACGCCCGCATGGAAGCCGGCCGAGGCTACGCCACCGACGTTCTGCAGGCCAAGGCCCAGCTCGCCGGCGCCGAAGCCCGCCGGGTGATCGCCGAGAGCCGCATGAGCGAGGCCCGCAACCGCTACCGCGCCGTCTTCGGCGAGACCCCGGTCGACCTGGCCGGGCTGCAGGCGGTCGGCATACCCGTTGCCCAGCTCCCCCGCTCCGAGGCCGAGATCGCCGAAATCATCCTGAAGCAGAACCCGGATGTGGTTGCCGCCGACGGCCGCGCCGAAGTCACCCTCGCCGAACGGCACGTGCAGCGTGCCCGGGAGCTGATGCCGCGCCTGGCCCTGCAGCTCAACCAGATCCACTACCAGGACTACGATGGCATCAAGGGTGATCGCAACGACACCAAGGCCATGGTCCGCTTCGACTGGACCCTAGATTTGGGGATGAAGGCTGCACGGGTTACCGAAGCCGCCGACCAGTCTGTACTGTCTGCAAAGGAAAAAGCCGGCTACGTCCGCGTCCAGGCCCTTGAAGAAGGCCGCAATGCCTGGGTTGGCTGGCAAACCGCCCGGGAACGCACCAACTACCTGATCAATCAGGCCCAGATCTCCGGCAACTTCCTTGAACTCGCCCGTAAGGAGCGCGAGCTCGGCCGACGCTCCCTGCTCGACCTGCTCAACGGCGAGGTCGCCCTGATCAATGCCCAGAGCGACGCCGCAGCCGCCCGCGTGGACGAAGTGATTGCCTCCTATCGCCTGCTGCGCTCCATCGGCGGCCTCAACCCCGACGTGGTCCGCAACCCGGGCATGGTAATCCCGGCCGACAAGCTGCTGCCCTTCACCACGGACGGCGCCTTCAACACCTCCTCCAACAAATAGGCAAGTCCCATGGCGAGCCCGCCGTTCTCCGCAGCGGCCGGCGCACCAGCACAGACTTCCCCGGATTTTCCAGACCGTTAGAGCTACGCCCCGTCCCCACTCAAAGTCGGCGGGAGCGTTGCTGCACCAGGAGTAGCAGGAAATGGCTGACCAGACCAACCCCCAGATCGATACCCTCGCCCGTGCCATCCAGATCGTCACCGACTTTCTCGCCGGTAGACCGCAACAGGGTGTGGCCTCGCTCGAGCAGGCCATCGCCCGTGCCGAGGCGGCCCTCGTCAAGGCGGGTCTCAGCCCGGCTGCGGCGAAGGACATGTCCCAGCAGATCCTGCTCTCCACTGGCGGCCGCGATGCCGGCAGCCCGTTCAACCCCTCCGAAATCGCCCGCAACCTGCTGGGCGACCGTCTGCCCTCCTTCCTGCAGGGCGGTGACGGACTGCGCCCCCCCGGCAGCAACCCGGCCGACGGCTTCGGCGGCCAGGGCAATCCGTTCAACCCCAGCCAGGGCGACAGCGGCCCGCGGAGCAGTCAGTCCGGTAGCCAGTTTGCCCCTCCTGCCCCCCTCGACAGCACCTACCGCCCGGAAATCACCGGGCTGACCGGTGAAGGCAGCGGCACCCAATCCGGCCCGATGGCGCCCGAGCGCACCCAGCTCACCGGCGACGCCACCGGCAGCGGCATCCCTCGCCCTGGCACACCCACCGAATTGTCAGTCCTTACCCTCGACGGCATGAACCCTGGCGTGCTCGGCGGCAGCAGCTCCGGCACCGGCAGCGGCCTGGCCAGCCAGGGCACCGGCGGTGTCACCGGCGGCGGGCTGGGTGTCTTCAGCACCTTCACCGCAGGTGACGGCAACGGCACCGGCGCCAGCCTGTTCTCCGGCATCGGTGGCACGCCCCCAACCAACAACACGGGCAGGCCGGGCAGCAGCGAGCCCGCCCCCTCTGTCACCATTACCGAAAGCCACCTCACGGTCAGCGCGGCCCAGCCCAGCGTGCTTGAGGGCGACACCGGCAGCGGCGGCGTACTGGTCTTTGTCCTGACCCGGGACAACCCCTTCACCGCGGCCTCCGTCCAGTGGAGTGTCGCCGGCATCGACGCAGCCCAGCTCGCCGACGGTGCCGTCAATGGCACTGCCACCTTTGCCGCCGGCCAGACCGAAGCCCGGATCACCCTCACCCTTACTGGCGACCGGGTCGTCGAAGCCGGTCAAACCGTCGAGCTCAGCCTCCAGGCGCCGACCGAAGGCCTGATCATCGACCAGGCCACCGCCGCCACCCAGGTCGTGGACGACGACGGCACGGTCAGCATCAGCGCCAATCAGGCCAGCGTTATCGAAGGCCACAGCGGCACCACCCGCACCCTCAGCTACACCGTAGTGCGCAGCAACAGCCAGGCCGCCTCGTCGGTGGACTGGCAGATTGACGGCATGGATGCCGCCGACTTCGGTGGCACGCTGCCCGCCGGAACCCTGCAATTCGCGGCTGGTGAAAGTACCAAGACCATTGAAATCACCCTGACCGGCGACCGGGACATCGAGGCCGACGAAGCCCTCGGCGTCGTCCTGAGCAACCCGGGTGCCAACCTCACCCTGGGCACCGAACGCGCCACCACCACCGTCATCAACGACGACGGCAGCTTCAACATCAGCGCCAATCAAGTCAGCGTCAATGAAGGCGACCAAGGCAGCACCCAGTTCGTCACCTACACCGTCACCCGCAGCAACGCCGTGGGCAGCGACCAGGTGAACTGGACGGCGTCCGGCCTCGACGCAGCCGATTTCGGCGGCACCCTGCCTTCCGGAACCCTGAACTTCGCCCCCGGCGAAACCAGCAAGACCATCCAGCTGCCCCTCGCCGGGGATCGCCAGGTCGAAGCCGACGAGGTCCTCACCGTCAGCATCGGTGGCAGCGGCATCCCCCCCGACTCCGCCACCACCACGGTGGTCAACGACGACGGCTCGGTCAGCATCAGCGCCGATCAGGCCAGCGTGGTCGAGGGCTTCACCGGCGACACCCGAACCCTCACCTACACCGTTACGCGGACCCATTCCGGCACCGCCAACAGCGTTGACTGGAGCGTCTCCGGCCTCAACGCAGCCGACTTCGGCGGCACCCTACCCAGCGGCACGGTCAATTTCGCCGTCGGCGAAACCAGCCAGACCATCACCCTGACCCTCACCGGCGACGGCACGCCCGAAGCCAACGAAGTCCTCACCGTCACCCTCGGCAACCCCGGCGCCAATCTGTCCATCGGCACCGCCAGCGCCGTCACCACCATCCTCAATGACGACGCCACGGTAAACATCAGTGCCGTCAGCACCTCCATCGCCGAAGGGGGCGAAGCCGACACCCGCACCCTCACCTTCAACGTGGTGCGCGACATCGGCCTCAACGCCAGCACCGTGGATTGGTCCGTCAGCGGGCTCGATGCCGCCGCCTTCGGAGGCACGCTGCCCAGCGGCACCGTCAGCTTTGGCATTGGTGAGACCAGCAAGACCATCACCGTCAGCTTCACCGGCGATCACGTCATCGACGTAGACAAGAGCCTCACCGTCACCCTCGCCAACCCCGGCCAGAGCCTCGGGATTGGCGTCGGCACGGCCGGCACCACCGTGCTCAACGACGACGCCACCGTCAGCATCGCCGCGGTTTCCGTCGACGTACCCGAAGGCGACGAGGGCGACACACAGACCCTCAGTTTCACCCTGACCCGCGACAACGGCCTCGCCGCCAGTACCGTGGACTGGGCTGCCAGCGGCCTCGACGCCGCCGACATGGGCGGCCCCCTGCCCAGCGGCAGCGTCAGCTTCGCCGTCGGCGAACTGAGCAAGACCGTCACCGTCCAGATCGTCGGCGACCGCAGCATCGAGCCCGACGAAACCCTCACTGTCACGCTCAGCAACCCGGGCCCCAACCTGCACCTGGGCACCGACAGCGCCAGCACCGTCGTCCTCGACGACGACAGCCTGGTATCCATCTCGGCCAACGCCGTACAGGTGCTCGAAGGCGACACCGGCACCCAGACCCAGGTCAGCTTCACCATCAGCCGCGCCGATGGCAGCGCGACCTCATCCGTGGATTGGTCGGTCAGCGGTCTGCCTGCAGCCGACTTCGGCGGCACCCTGCCCGCCGGCACGGTCAACTTCGCCATCGGCGAGACCAGCCGCATCATCACCGTTTCCTACGCCGGTGACCGCATCGTTGAACCGGACGCCGTCCTCACCGCCACCCTCTCCAACCCCCAGGGCAATCTGCGCCTTGGCGACGCCAGCGCGTCCACCAACATCATCAACGACGACGTCGGCTTCAGCCTCATCGGTGACACCCTCAGCGTCGTCGAAGGTGCCAATGGCGCCCAGGTCGCCCTCACCTTCCACGTCACCCGCTCCGAGACCTTCGGCCAGGAAGCCGACATCTCCTGGCGCTTCGTGCGGGTTGGCGTGCGTGCCGCCGATTCCAACGATTTCGTAGGCGGCCAGGACGCCCTCGGCGGCAATGAAGGCCTGCCCAGCGGCAGCATCCACTTCGGCGCTGCCGAGATCTCCAAGACGGTCACCGTCTACGTCCAGGGCGATGCCCTGCAGGAATACGACGAAACCTTCGGCATCGTGCTGGTCAACCCGCCTCCCGGCGTGCAGATCATCAACGGCGAGGCCTACGGCAACATCTACACCGACGAGACCCTCTTCAACGTCGCTGCCGTCACCCCGTCCAGCCTCGAAGGCAACGGCACTGGCGGGCGCCAGGCCTTCAATGTCACCCGCGCCGGCGATCTGAGCCAGCCGGGCAGCATCGGCTACAGCATCACAGGCTACGGCGAGTCCCCCACCACCGCCGACGACTTCGCCGTCGGCCAGGCCCTCACCGGCACCGTCAGCTTTGCCGCCGGCGAATCCAGCAAGCTCGTCTATGTAGACCTGTCCGGTGACAGCGTGCTGGAAGGCTTCGAGACCTTCGCCTTCACCCTCAATCCGCTCAACGCCAACACCCAGATCGACGTCGGCACCGCACTCGCCGTGATCGACCCGGACGACCAGGCCATCGCCATCGTCGCCCGCGACGCCGTCCGCAAGGAAGGCTCCACCGTCGACCAGCCCCAGCTCTTTGCCATCACCCGCGTCGGCGACCTGTCCGGCAGTGCCACCGTGGACTGGCAGGTCAATGGCAGCGGCGCCAACCCGATCAACGCCGCCGACTTCGGCGGCACCCTGCCCTCCGGCAGCGTCACCTTCGCCCCGGGCCAGAGCGAGATCCTGATCCAGATCACCCCAAGCCCCGACAGCCACCTGGAAACCCGCGAAGACTTCACCGTCAGCATTTCCAGCAGCACGCCGGGCGCAATGGTCCTGCAGGGCAGCGCCATCGGCATCGTCCTCAACGACGACTCTGGCTTCGTGCTCGACGGTACCGCCCTCACCACCAACGAAGGCAACAGCAATGGCCTCCGCCAGGCGAGCTTCACGGTAACCCGCAGCGGCGACCTGACCGTCGTCGCCAGCGTGGATTGGGCCCTCGAATTTGCAGCGCTGAACGGCGTGGACGCGAGCGATTTCCTGGTCGGCACCTCCTTCTCTGGCACGCTTGAGTTCGGCCGTGGCGTCAACAGTCTGGTGGTCAACCTGCCCCTCACCCCCGATCACGGGGTCGAAGCCGACGAAGGCTTCACCGTCCGCCTGTCCAACCCCTCGGCCGGGGCAGAAATCAGCATCGGCGAATCGGCCGGGCTGGTCCGCAACGACGACGTCGTCCTCACCCTGCTACCCTCGGCCGCCATCGAGGAAGGCAGCGGCGGCCTTACCGAACTCCGCTACACCGTCCAGCGCAGTGGCGACCTGAATGGCAGCGACACCATCACCTATAGCGTCACCGGCAGCTCCGGCAGCCCGGTAGACGGGACTGACTTCGTTGGTGGCGTGCTGCCCGTCGGCTCCATCACCTTCGCAGCGGGTGAGAGCAGCAAGGAAATCGTGCTGCAGATCGCCAGCGACTCCGACCTCGAAGCCACCGAAGGCTTGACCCTGACGCTCGGCAGCCCCGAGCCGGGTGCCACCGTCGCCAATGCCAGCACAACCGGCACCGTTCTCAACGACGACCACCTCTTCAACATCGCCGTTCAGACCGGCACCGCCAACGAAGGCGTCAACGGCGGCAGCACCAACCTCAGCTACGTGGTCACCCGCAACGGCGATCTGACACGCAGCGGCCAGGTGGCCTGGAGCGTGGCCGGCAGCGGCGGCGCCCCGGCCAATGCCACCGATTTCATCGGCGGCGTGCTGCCCTCCGGTGTGCTCGACTTTGCCGCCGGTGAAGCCAGCAAGACCATCACCCTCGAGGTATCGGGCGACTACTCCGACGAAAGCGACGAGACCTTCACGGTCAACCTGTCCAGCCCGGCCACCGGCTCCACCATCGGCACCGGCAGTGCCGCGGGCACCATCGTCAACGACGACACTGGCCTGGCCATCAGCGCCACCAGCACCGCGCTCGTCGAAGGTGACAGCGGCACCCAGGCCCACACCTTCACCGTCACCCGGACCGGCATCACCACCGGCACCACCACCGTCGACTGGGCTCTCACCGGCAGCGGTGGACAGCCTGTCAACGCCGCCGACTTCGGCGGCACCCTGCCCTCCGGCAGTCTCAGCTTCGCCCCCGGCGTCCTGACCCAGACCATCACCGTCTATAGCAGCGGCGACACCACCGTCGAGAGCACCGAAAGCTTCACCATCAGCCTGTCGGGTGCCGACGGCAACACCGAGATCGTCACCCCCAGCGCCACCGGCAGCGTCGTCGCCGACGACATCGGCATCAGCATCAGCGCCGGCACGGCCAGCGTGCTGGAAGGCAGCGCCGGCCAGTCCCGCGTGCTGCAATTCACCGTTACCCGCAGCGGCGACACCGCGTCCCCGGTCATCATCGACTGGGCGGCCAGCGGCATGGATGCAGACGATTTCGGCGTCGGCACCCCCCTGTCGGGCAGCCTCAGCTTCGCCGCCAACGAAACCGTCAAGGTCATCAGCCTGACCCAGACCGGTGACGACCTCAACGAAAGCGACGAAACCCTCACCGTCACGCTCTCCAATCCCGTCGGCAACCCCGCCCACGACCGCACCTACATCACGACCACCACGGCCAGCACCGACGTCACCAACGACGACTCGACCTTCGGCATCACGGCCAACACGCCCAGCCAGGCCGAACGTAACACCGGCGATGGGGCCTACACAGACTTCACCTTTACCGTCACCCGGGGTGGTGATCTGTCCCTGACCCAGGACATCGACTGGCTGCTCCAACTGCCGGGCGGCGCCAGCTCGGCCTCCATCGGCGACTTCATCACCGGCCAGGATCTCCTCGGCAGCAATGGCGGCCTGCCCTCGGGTACCGTCAATTTTGCCGCCGGCGCCAGCACCGCCACCGTCACCGTGCAGGTCAAGACCGACGACCAGGTGGAAGTGGATGAGTCCTTCAGCATCGTTCTGCAACCCGCCGGCGCCAACACTGCCCTCACCGGCACCACCGCCAGCGCCACCATCACCAACGACGACACCGGCTTCTCCATCGCCGCCACCGACGCCGACAAGGCCGAAGGCCAGAGCGGCAGCACCACCTACACCTTCACGGTCACCCGCGCCGGCTTCGTCGAGGACGCCGCCACCGTAGACTGGGTTGTCACCGGCAGCGGCGCCAGCGCCGCCAATGCCGCCGATTTCGGCGGCAGCCTGCCCGGCGGAACCCTGTCCTTCGCCGCCAACGAAACCACCCGGACCATCAGCATCACTGTGGCCAGCGACCTGGACGTGGAGCTCGACGAAGGCTTCACCGTCACCATCAGCAACGCCAAGCTGAGCGACGACACGCCCCAGACCATCGTGGACGCCACCGCCACCGGGCGCATCGTCAACGACGACCAGAGCTTCTCGGTCAGCGCGGCCAACGCCGCCATAGCCGAAGGCAACAGCGGCACCACCCAGATCGCCTACACCGTCACCCGCAGCGGCGACCTCAGCGTAGCCGCCACGGTGGATTACACCGTCACCGGCAGCAACGGCGCCACCACCGGCGACGTGGCCGGCGGCGTCCTGCCCACCGGAACCCTGACCTTTGGTGTGGGTGTCAGCGAACTGGCAGTCACCTTCAACGTCAGCGGCGACACCGTTGCCGAAGCCAACGACGAGACCTTCACCCTCACCCTCGGCAACCCGTCCGCCAACACCACCCTCGGCACGTCCACCGCCAGCACCGTCATCAACAACGATGACACCAACTTCGTGCTGAGTGCCCCGGCCAACACCGCTGAAGGCGGCAGCGGCACCACCCCGGTGGTGTTCACCGTCACCCGCGTCGGCGACACGGGCGGCAGCGGCAGCGTCACCTGGGCCCTTAGCGCCTCCGCCGGCCTCACCACCGCCGATTTCGTCGGCAACCAGGACGCCCTCGGCACCAACAGTGGCCTGCCCAGCGGCACCGTCACGTTCGCCGCCGGCGAGACCAGCAAGACCATCACCCTCAACGTGCAGGGCGACCTGACGCTCGAAAGTGACGAAACCCTGCAGGTGGTTCTCGGTACCCCGGTGAATGGCACCATCCAGCCGGGGGACGGCAGCAAGAGCACCACCCTGCTCACCGACGATGACAACTTCAGCATCAGCACCGCCACCACCACCCGGTCCGAAGGCAACACCGACAGCACCGTCACCTACACCGTCAGCCGCACCGGCTCCCTCGACGGCGCCCGCGACCTGACCTGGACCATCAGCGGCACAAACGGCTTCGCTACCGGCACCGATCTGGCGGCCGGCCAAGCCTCGACGGGCACCGTCAGCTTCGCCGACGGCCAGACCAGCGCCACCATCGTGGTCAACATCAAGGGCGACTCCACCGTCGAATCCGACGAGACGATGACCGTCACCCTGTCGAACGCACCGGCCAACAGCAACATCGTCACCGCCGCCGCATCCACGGTGCTGACCAACGACGATGCCGGCCTGACCATCACCCCCCTGCTCGCCGACAAGAACGAAGGCAACTCCGCCTATGTGGACTACACCTTCACCGTGTCCCGCTCGGGCAATGGGAGCCAGGTCTCCACGGTTAACTGGGCGGTGGACGCGGGTATCGCCAACGCCGTCAATGGCACCGACTTCTACAGCAGCCAGCCAGCCGGCGTCTCCAAGGACGGCAACGGGATCCCCTACGGCTCCCTGACCTTCGCCAGCGGCGAGACCAGCAAGACCATCACCCTGCGCATCGCCGGCGACAGCACCCTGGAGGTGGACGAGACCCTGCGCGTCAATCTCTCCAACCCGTCCTCCGGCACCGAGATCCTGGGTGGCACGGCCGATGGCTACGTGCGCAATGACGACGCCGAGTTCAACATCACCGCCGGCACCGCCACGGTGGTGGAAGGCGACAACGGCCACACCGGCACGGCCCTGACCTACACCGTCACCCGCACCGGCTACCTCAGCCAGACCAACACGGTGAACTGGGGCGTCGGCCACACCACCACCAACATCAACGATTTCACCAATGGCATCAACACCAACATCACGCCCAGCGGCACCCTGACCTTCAACTCCGGCGTTACCACCCAGACCATCACCGTCTATGCCTATGGCGACACCGGCGTGGGCAGCATCGAGAACAACGAGACCTTCAACCTCAACCTGAGCGGCGCCAATGCCGGCAGCTCCATCGGCGCCACCGGCAGCTACACCAGCACCCTCCAGAACGACGACACCCAGATCACCGCCTCCATCGACGACATGCGCGTCGCCGAGACGGTGGCAGGCCAGTCGACCACCTTCTCGGTCACCTTCACCCGCTCCGGCGACCTCAACAAAGCATCGTCCCTGAACTGGGCGGTGCAAGGCACCAGCGTCTACGACACTGAAGAGAACAACTGGTCGAGCACCGTGGATGGCTCCGATTTTGGCGGCAGCCTGCCCAGCGGCACCGTCAGCTTCGCCAACGGCGAGACCAGCAAGACCGTCACCATCACCGTGTCCGGTGACGACGCGGTGGAGAACGACGAGTGGTTCCAGATCGCCCTGTCCGGTGGCAGCGGCGTGGATCAGGTCACCACCGTCCACAATGACCCGCGCATCAACGGCGGCAACGCCTTCTACAACGCCGACCACATGGGTGGCTTTGTCGCGGACAACGCCCAGTACAACAACACCACCTCTGGCTACCTGTTTGGCGAAATCGAACGGGATGAAGCCCTGTTCGACCTGGGCGACCGCGCCAACACCGGCGAGACGGCCTCGTTCAGCTATGTAAACAGCAAGCTCGAAGCTGACACCCTGGCCGACGGCGGCCCCAGTGACGACTATGTCGAGCACGTCTTCGCCGTACGCCGCACCATCGCCACCTCGGGCACCGCCTGGGTGGAATGGAAGCTCGGCACCAGCGTCAGCGGCTACGTGGCCACCGACCTCGCCGACTTCCAGCCCGGTCAGGACAGCCTGAACAACAACGGCGGCTACGCCTCCGGCCGGCTCAACTTTGCCGACGGGCAGGAGTGGGGCTACATCAAGGTTTACACCACCCGCGACAACGCGGGCGAGTACGACGAGGCCTTTCGGGTCTACCTGACCGGCACCAGCGGCGGCAGCAGCTTCAACAGCAACCCCGACGGCAACGGCTACAACAACAACTTCCTGGTCCTCACCAACGACGACACCCGCTTTGACGCCAGCGCCAACGACGTCACCGAAGGCAACATCATCACCTACACCGTCACCCGTCAGGGCGACACCCGCGGCACGGATACCGTCGACTGGTCCCTGACCCTGCCGGGCGCCGAGACCACCAACGAAGGCAACACCAACACCGGCAGCTGGTACAAGCTCGACCCCAGCGACATCTCCGGCGTCACCACCAGCAACGGCACCGCCACCTTCAACGCCGGCGCCTGGACCGGCACCCTGACCTTCGAAGACGGCGAAACCACCAAGACCATCAGCGTCCAGACCGTGGACGACAGCTGGACCGAAACCTGGCGTGAAGAGCTGGGTATCGTACTCACCGGCGCCAACAACATCGACGCAGGCGAAGCCAACCACGATCTGGAAACGGCCAGCACCGGCTACACCGACACCGCGCGCATCTATGACAACGAGCCCGACCCGCTGATCAGCGTCTCCGTAGACAAGAGCAGTGAGTTCGAAGGCACGGGCGCCAGCGACAACGCCACCGGCAACACCGTCACCTTCACGGTCACTCGAACCGATCAGGGTGGCCGCGACGGCGCCCTGAACTACCCAACCACCGTGGCCTGGCGCATCGACGGCAACTACATCAACTGGGGCAGCGCCAGCGGCAGTGCCGAGGTCATGACCTTTGGCGGTGACGCCGCCAGCGTCACCGAGCCTTACTTCAACCAGACCTATGGCCTGGTGAACTTCGCCGCCGGCGAGACCACCAAGAACGTGGTGGTCACCTACCACGGCGACCGCTACGTGGAAGACAACCGGACCCTCACCTTCACGGTGCTCAACCCGGATGACGCCGAACACTGGCCCCTGTACACCGACGCCTACGGCCCGGCCAACATCGACAACACCCAGGCCAGCGTCACCACCACCCTCAGGAACGACGACATCCGCCTGTGGATCAACGGCTGGGACACATACAACGGCACCGGTGACGGCAGCTACTACAGCGGCGTCAACACCAGCGCCTACGAAGGCAACCCCCTCACCTTCTCGGTGATCCGCGGGGGCCGCCTGGACAGCGACATCGTCGTGAGCTACACCCTCACCCACGGCACTACCGCCGCCGGCGACTTCCTGTATACCAGCGGCAACATCACCCTGGCCGCCCAAGCCACGGCCTACGGCACCTACACCTACAACATATCCCTGGCCGACATCCTCAACGATGACGTGACGGTGGAGAACAACGAGACCTTCACCCTGCGGCTCACCGCCCCGGGCGACACCACCGGCTCCGCCGTGCGCTTCCAGAGCTACTACCTGGACTCCGGCAACAGCTACACCTCGCCGACGAACACCCTCGACCTGTCGGGCACCATCTTCGACGACGACACCACCTACAACCTCACCCCCACCAGCACCAGCCTGGTGGAGACCGACCAGGGCGCCAACCAGACCTTCTCCTTCGACGTCACCCGCAGCGGAACAGGCTACTCCGGCGCCGCTACCCTGCGCTGGCGCGTCGAAGCCGTGGGCGGCAACCCCACCAATACCGCCGACTTCACCAGCACCGACAGCCTGGGGAACAATGGCGGCCTGCCCTCGGGTACGGTGAGCTTCGCCAACGGCGTGCTGACGGCCAACTTCAACGTGCTGGTCAAGGGCGACCTGATCGCCGAAAACAACGAGACCTTCCGGGTCGTGATCTACGAGGACGTGCTCACCAGCGCCTCCCCCAACATCACCAACACCCAGAACCTGGCCACCAGCACCCTCACCGTGCTCACCGACGACACCGGCATCAGCATCGCCGACTCGTCCATCGTCGAGAGCGACAGCAACCAGACCATGAACTTCACGGTCACCCGCACGGGCGACCTGTCGGGTGCCTCGTCCATGACCTGGACCCTGTTCAACGGCACCACCGCCGCCGGCGACTTCAGCGGCGCCACCACCGGCACGGTCAACTTCGCCGCCGGCGAAAGCAGCAAGACCATCAGCGTCACCGTGGTCGGTGACACCGATCCGGAAGCCAACGAGACCTTCACGGTTCAGCTGGGTAGCCTGTCGGGCATCGACGAGGCCATCGACGTGAACGCGGCGGCTACCATCACCAACGACGACTCCGCCTTCGCCATCGCCGGCACCACCGCCAGCACCGCGGAAAGCAGCGCCCAGACCTTCACCATCACCCGCACCCACAGCACCAACCAGAATCAGACCATCACCTGGTCGGTACTCACCGGCGGCGCCAACGGCACGGTGGATGGGGCCGACTTCGGCGGCAGCTTGCCCTCCGGCTCGGTCACCTTCGCCCCGGGCGAGATGAGCAAGACCATCACCATCACCCCCACCAGCGACACCACCCCGGAAACCGACGAGAGCTACACCGTCCAGATCGCCCTGGGCACCGGCACCACCGGCGACAGCATCAGCACCGCCACGGCCACCGGCACCATTGAGAACGACGACGCCGTCTTCCACGTCGCCGCCACCCAGGCCACGATCCAGGAAGGCCACAGCGGCACCACCAACCTCACCTTCACCGTCACCCGCGGCGGCGACACCAGCGGCGCCGGCAGCGTGGACTGGAAGCTCAGCTCCGCCAGCGCCAACACCGCCGACTTCGCCACCGGCGATAGCCTCGGCACCAATGGCGGCCTGCCCAGTGGCACGGTCAGCTTCGCCGATGGCGAATCAAGCAAGACCATCACCATCCAGGTGGTCGGCGATCTGAGCGTGGAAAGCGACGAGAGCGTCACCGTCACCCTCTCCAACGCCAGCGGCGGCCAGATCCAGACGGCCACTGCCGTCACCGACATCCTCAACGACGACGCCACCATCGCCATCAGCGCCCTGTCGGCAGCCAAGGCCGAAGGCAACAGCGGCACCACCGCCTACACCTTCACCGTCACCCGCAGCGGCTACCTGGGCGAAGCGGAAACGGTGAACTTCGCCATCACCGGCACCGGCATCAACCCGGCCGATGGCGCCGACTTCGGCGGCAGCCTGCCCTCCGGCACCCTGACCCTGCCGGCTGGCCAGGCCAGCGTCACCCTGACCATCCAGGTCAGCGGCGATCTGGCCGGCGAACCGGACGAAGACTTCACTGTCACCCTGTCCGACCCGTCCAGCGGCGTCACCATCACCACCGCCACCGCCGACGGCACCATCCAGGCCGACGACGTGGTCTTCGATGTCAGCGCCCCGGTCACCGCCCTGGAAGGCAACCCCGGCGACACCACCCACTTCGACTTCGTGGTCACCCGCAGCGGCAACCTGAGCGCGTCCCAGACCCTCGACTGGAGCGTCGCCGGCATCGGAGCCGACCCGACCTCTGCAGGCGACTTCGACGCCACCAGCGGCAGCATCACCTTTGCCGCAGGTGAAACCAGCAAGACCATCCAGGTTCCGGTCAAGGGCGACTACGCCGGTGAATCCAACGAGAGCTTCCGCCTCAGCCTCACCGGCCCCAACGGCGTGGTGTTCACCCACAGCACGGCCGACGCCACCATCACCGATGATGAAGCCTCCCTGCGCATCAGCGGCACCACCGCCACCCGCGTCGAAGGCCACGACGGCACCACCACCGACCTCACCTTCACCGTCACCCGCAGCGGCAACCTGGGCCTCGCCGCCACGGTGGATTGGACCGCCACCGCCGGCACCGCCGATGCCGCCGACTTCCTGGGCGGCGTGCTGCCCAGCGGCAGCCTGTCCTTCGCCAGCGGCGAACTGAGCAAGACCATCACCGTCACCGTGCAGGGCGACGTGGAAGTGGAAGGCAACGAGAACTTCACCATCGACCTGTCCAACGCCTCGATCGGCGCCGACATCATCACCGGCAGTGCCACCGGCACCATCACCAGTGACGACGTGGAATGGAGCGTCACCGGCTTCAGCATCCCGGCAGTCGAAGGTGATGGCGCCAGCCACGACTTCGTCTTCCGGGTCACCCGCAGCGGCGGTA
Source organism: Zoogloea sp. (assembly GCF_044344315.1). Classification (GTDB taxonomy): domain Bacteria; phylum Pseudomonadota; class Gammaproteobacteria; order Burkholderiales; family Rhodocyclaceae; genus Zoogloea. Next base: position 18,195 of record NZ_JBIJDC010000012.1, read on the forward strand.
CCGCGGCCACCACCCTCGACTGGAGCGTGGCCGGCAGCGGCGCCAATGCCGCTGACACCGCCGACTTCTTCAACGGCTTCTTCCCCAATGGCACCCTCAGCTTCGCCCAGGGCGTCATGTCCCAGGACATCGTCGTCCAGGTGGCCGGCGACAGCCAGCTGGAGAACAACGAGGGCTTCACCGTTACCCTCGCCGCCCCCACCGACAGCCTCACCCACAGCTTCGCCAGCCAGAGCGCCGATGCCACTCTCGTCAATGATGACGACGTGATGTCGATTGCCACCCTGGCCGCCGATGGCGCCGAGAGCTCCGGGGCACCCGGCACCCTCAGCTTCACCGTCACGCGCACGGGCAGCACCGCCGGCAGTTCTTCGGTGGGTTGGCGCATTGTCCATGGCGATACCGACGCCGACGATTTCGTGGCCACCTCGGGCACAGTCAACTTCGCCGACGGTCAGGACAGCGCCGTGCTCAACATTGCCATCTCCGGCGACCGCAATGTGGAGCTGGCTGAAGGCTTCAGCGTCGAGCTCTACAATCCCGGCACCGGCAGCACCGTGGATGCCGGCGCCTCCACCGCAGCCGGCATCATCCGCGACGACGACGTGGATCTGGCCCTGTCGGCCACCATCGGCACCGCCGTCGAAGGCGACACCGGCAACCCCGGCCAGCTCAGCTTCACCGTCACCCGCAGCGGCGACCTGTCGGTGAGCACCTCGGTCAACTGGAACGTGGTAGCCGGCAGCGCCGTCGCCGCCGACTTCCCCGGTGGCATCCTGCCCTCCGGCACGGTCAGCTTCGCCCCCGGCGAAACCACCCAGACCATCCTGGTTGATCTGGCCGGCGACGGCCTGGACGAAGGTACTCAGGACTTCACCGTGCAGCTGTCCGGGCAGAGCGCCCATGCCGACATCACCAGCAACAACGTGATCGGCACCATCACCGACGACGATGACACCCTCACCGTCTCGGCTGTTTCTGCCAGCCATCCGGAAGGCAACAGCGGCACCACCGCCTTCACCTTCCGCATCGACCGCAGCGGCACCTCGACCGGCGCCGCCAGCGTCGAGTGGAACGCCGCCGGCTCCGGCCTGCGGCCGGTCGGCAACGGCGAGTTTGTATCCCAGACAGGCACGGTCACCTTCGCCGACGGCGAGACCAGCAAGGAGTTCACCGTCTATGTAAATGCCGACACCCTCGGCGAATACGACGAAACCTTCAGCGTCTCCCTGGGTAACCCCAGCTACGGCTCCACCGCCGCAGCCACCACGGCCACCGGCACCGTCATCAACGACGACGCCGTGCTGCTGATCGCCGCCGATGCGCCCGCCACACCGGAAGGCGACACCGGTGAGGAGACCCCCTTCACCTTCACCGTCACCCGCAGCGGCGACACCTCCGTCACCTCCAGCGTGCTGTGGGAAGTGATCCCCAGCGGCGCCAACCCGGCCAACACCCAGGACTTCGGAGGCGTCTTCCAGAGCGGCGCCGTGGCCTTCGGCATCGGTGAAACGTCCAAGACCATCACCATCACCGTGGCCGGCGACAACACTGGTGAAACCGCCGAAGGCTTCTCGGTGGTGCTCAACGACGCGGTGGGTGCCACCATCCTCGAAGGCACCGCCAGCACCCTGATCGGCAACGACGACACCGGCCTGACCCTCACCGCCATCGGCGGCAGCGAGAAGTACGAAGGCGATACCGGCGTCACCAACTTCACCTACCGGGTCGAACGCCTCGGCAACAACACCGATACCGTCACGGTGAACTGGCATGTGGAAGGCGTGGGCAGCTACCCGGTCACCGCCAGCGACTTCGTCGGCAACGCGCTGCCCAGCGGCAGCATCACCCTGGCACCGGGCGAAACCCTCTATGACATCCTGATTCCGGTCTCCGGCGACAATGTGCTCGGCCCCGACCAGAACTTCCGGGTCGTGCTCACGGACGCCGTCGGCATCGACCTGATCGACGATCAGGCCGCCGGGGTCGTGCTCAACGACGACAGCCAGTTCAGCGTCACCGCCATCGACACCAGCCTTGAAGAAGGCAATAGCGGCGGCACCACCGCCTTCCGCTTCACCGTCACCCGTTCCGGTGCCGATGAGCTGGCCGCAAGCATCAACTGGCAGGTGGGAGGCAGCGGTTCGGCCCCCGCCAATGCCGCCGACTTCCTGGGCGGCGTGCTGCCCCAGGGCACCCTGCAATTCCTGGCGGGCGAAACCAGCAAGGAAGTGGTCATCCAGGTCGCCGCCGACACTGTGGGCGAATCCGACGAGCAGTTCTCGCTGCAACTCAGCAGCACCGGCGGCGGTGTCACCGTCAATCCGCTGCAGTCCAGCGCCTCGGCCACCATCGTCGGCGACGACATGGCCGTTACCGTGCTGGCCTTGGACGTGGATAGAGCCGAAGGTGCCAGCGGCGCCACTACCCCCTTCACCTTCCGCGTGCTGCGTGCCGGGCCGGACAGCGAGGCGGTCACCGTCACCTACAGCATCACCGGCGCCGTCAATGCCGACGACTTCCTGACCCCGCTCACCGGCACCATCAACCTCGCCGCCGGCGTCAGCGAAAGCCTGTTCAGCCTGCAGGTGCAGGGCGATGCCGTGCGCGAAGGCGACGAGGCCTTCAGCGTCACCTTCAGCCACCCGGCCATCACCGGTGGCACCACGGTGCTGGCCGGCACCGTGCGCGACGACGACCAGGGCCTGCAGCTCACCGCACCGGTCAGCATCACCGAAGGCGACGCCGGCAGCAGTTCGGCCACCTTCCAGCTGACCCGCGGCGACACCAGCACCACCGAAACCTTCTACTGGAAGATCCTCGGCGGCGCGGCGCACAGCGTGGATGCCGGCGACTTCGCCGGCGCAGCCTTCCCCACCGGCAGCGTCACCTTCAACGCCGGCCAGAGCAGCGCCAGCTTCAGCATCGACATCGCCGGCGACACCCTGGTGGAAGGCAACGAATCCCTGCTCGCCATGGTCACCTCCAGCGCCGCCAGCCCGGTCGCCCTCACCTCGGCAACGGCCCAGATCATCAACAACGATCTGGCCGGTGGCGGTAATGACATCCTCTCCGGCACCTCCGGCGAGGACAGCCTGCAGGGCCTGGGCGGCAGCGACGTGCTCATCGGCTACGCCGGCGCCGACCAGCTCCAGGGCGGCGAGGGCGATGATGTGCTGACCGGTGGCAACGGCGCAGACACCCTCAACGGTGGTGCCGGGGCCGACCGCTTCCACTTCGAAAGCCCGAACGACGGCATGGACGTGATCAGCGACTTCGTCGCCGGCACCGACAGCCTGAGCTTCGACAGCGGCGCCTTTGGCGGCCTGGGCAGCCTCAGCGCGGTGTCCCAGTCCTTTGATACCGATGCCCTGACCACACTCGAGGCCCTGGCCGCCCAGGGTGACGCCAGCGTGTACCGGGTCGGCTTTGCGGCCGGCAGCTTCCAGTTCGGCACCGGCGGCAGCGGTCAGCTCGACGAGCTGGAGGCGGCCATCACTGGCGGCGAACACAGCGGTGCGGCCTTCTTCCTGATCTCCAACGGCGACGTCACCCGCCTGTACTATGATGCCGACACCAGTGCCGGCAGCGATGGCAGCGGGCTGGTTGCCCTGGTCGAACTGGCCAACCAACCGCAGGCCGACACCCTGCCGGCCGACGTACTGGCACCGCAACCGGTCTGAGCCCGGGCTCCACCCTGGCCCCACGCCTGCCCCGGCCTCCCGCAAGGGACGCCGGGGCAGTGTCCGATGAACCCACCCCCGTGAACCGATGAACGAATTCTGGCGACGCCTCGCCCTCCACCCCCGGCTCCGGCTCGAGCTCTTCCTGTCCTCGCTGCTGATCAACCTGCTCGGCCTCGCCGGCTCGCTGTACAGCATCCAGGTTCTCAACCGTTACCTGGCCCTGGGCATCGACACCACCCTGCTGACCCTCACCGTCGGCGCGCTGATTGCCGTGGTCTTCGAACTGGCCCTGCGTTCGGCACGCCTGCGCATCGCCCAGTGGCTGTGCGCCCGGGCCGATGCCACCCTGGGTGAGGCGGTTTTCGAGAGCAGCGTGCGTGGCCAGTACGCCCTGCTCGAACAACTGCCGGTGGCCGCCCGACGGGAGATCCTCTCCGGCCTCGCCACCACCCAGCAGAGCTTTGGCGCCACCAACGTCGTGACCCTGCTGGACGCCCCCTTCGCCTTCGTATTCCTGTTCGTGCTGGCCCTGCTCAACCCCATCCTGGCCCTCACCGCCCTGCTCATCATGGGCGGGGTGGCCCTGGTGTCCTTGCTGGCCCAGCGGCGCTTGCGCGAGCCCATGGAGGCCCAGAGCCGCAGCGCCATCCAGCTCGCCGGGCACCAGCAGACCCTGGCCGCCGGCACCGAGATGGTCCGCGCCTTCCAGGCTGCCGGCCCCCTGCGCGAACGCTGGGATCAGTGCGGGACGGAGCTCGCCGGGCTGCGCGCCACCCTCAACAGCCTGCAGAACACCATCCAGAACGCCAGCTATGCCGGCGGCGTGCTGCTGGGCATGCTGGTGATGGCCATCGGTGCCCGGGAAGTCCTGGCCGGTCGCCTCGACGTTGGCACCCTGATCGGCGCCAACATCCTCGCCGGCCGGGCCCTCGCGGCCCTGACCCGGGCCCTCGGCCTGGGCGAGGCCATCGGCCGCGGCCAGCGCGCCCTCGACCTGATCCGCCAGCTCTGCGCCATTCCCCAGGAGCGCAGCGACGGGGTCTCCCTTGGCCACTACAGCGGCAGCCTGCGCTTCGAGGATGCCGCCTTCGCCTACCCCAAGCAGCCCACCCCGATCTTCGAACACTTCGACTTCGACCTGCCCGGCGGCGGCGTGGTGGCCGTGACCGGCGCCAACGGCACCGGCAAGACCACCCTCGCCCGCCTGCTGGTGGGGCTGCTGGAACCCACCCGTGGCCGCCTGCTGGCCGACAGCATGGACCTGCGCCAGGCCGACCCGGGCTGGTGGCGCAGCCAGGTGGCCTACCTGCCCCAGGAACCCCTGTTCTTTGACGGCACCCTGCGCGAAAACCTGGTGGTGATGGCCCCCGACACCCCCGACGACGAGATCCTCGCCTTGTGCCGGGAGCTGGGCGTGGGGGCCTTCGTGGAAGGCAGCAATGACGGCCTGAGCCTGGTGCTGCGCAATGGCGGCAACAGCATTCCCCTGGGCATCCGCCGCCGCCTGGCCCTGGCCCGGGCCCTGCTCGGCAAGGGCCGGCTGGTGGTGCTGGACGACCCCACCGAGGGGGTGGACGCCGACGGCTGCAAGGCCATCGCCGCCATCCTCAACCGCCTGGTCAAGGCCGGCCACAGCCTGGTGGTGATGAGCAACGAAGGCTTCATCATCTCCGCCGCCCAGGCCGTCATCGATCTCAACCAGAAGCCCCAGCCCCGCGTTGTCCGCGCGCCCACCCCGCCCGCCGTGGCCGCCGGAGGAAACACCCATGACTGACCATACCCTGGCGCCCGACACCCCCCCACCGGCCCCCGGCCGCCTGGACCGCATCCTCGGCGCCTTCGAGACCCACCCCGTGCTATCCCGCGCGGTGGCCTTCCTGCTGCCGGCCCGCCAGGAGAACGGGCTGCCCACCGACGCCCTTTACGGCAGCCGCCTGACCATCCGCCTGGTCGGCCTGCTCCTCGGCACGGTGCTGCTATGGTCCTTCTTCTTCACCCTCGACATCGCCAGCCACTCCACCGGCGAAGTCACCACCGCGGGCCAGACCAAGCTGGTGCAGCATCTGGAAGGCGGCATCGTGCGCCGCATCCTGGTGCGCGAGGGACAGACCGTGAAGTCCGGCGAGCCCCTGGCCGAAGTCGAGCGCAGCGCCGCCGAATCGGACATGCGCGAGCTCGAGGCCCAGCTCGGGGGCCTGCAGATCAAGGCCCTGCGCCTGGAGGCCCAGCTCGCCCGCCGCTCGGACTTCAAGGTGCCCGCCGATCTGGCCAAGCGCTTCCCCGACCAGGTGGAAACCGCCCGCGCCCTGCTGCTTGCCCAGAAGTCCCGGGTCGGCTCCAGCTACGAAGCCCAGTCCCAGAAGATCAGCCAGCGCAGCGCCGAACAGGCCGAGCTGCTGGCCCGCCGGGCCCACACCGAAAGCAAGCTGCGCCTGCTGATGCAGCAGATCGAGATCAGCCAGAAGCTGCTCTCCGAGGGCCTCGCCAACCGCTACGAGCACCTCAACCTGCAGAAGGAAGAGGAGCTCGCCCGCGGCACGCTGAAGGAGATCGATGCCTCCCTGCGCCGTGTCTCTGCCGCCCAGAAACAGGAGGACGCCTCCCTGCGCTCCCTCGACTCCGGCGACAGCGAGCAGTTCCAGAAGGATCTGGCCGACACCCGCCGGCAGATCGCCGAAGCCCAGGAACGCATGCGCAAGTTCTCCGACACCCAGGACCGCCTGGTGGTGCGCTCTCCCATCGACGGGGTGGTGATGACCCTGCACGTGGTCACCGAGGGCGGAGTGATCCAGCCCGGCGGTACCCTGATGACCCTGGTGCCCGCCAACGAGCCCCTGCTCATCGAGGCCAAGCTACCCATCGGCGACATCGGCATGGTGCGGGTCGGCCAGGACGCGCGCATCCAGCTGGTTTCGGCCGTGGCCCGGGGCTTCCAGCCGATCAAGGGCAAGGTGGTGCATATCAGCCCCGACTCGGTGCTCGACGAACAGAAGATGCCCCACTACCGGGTGCGCATCGCTCCCGACAGCAACGCCTTCGATCACCGCGGCACGCGCTACCCGCTGATGCCCGGCGTGCCGGTAAGCGTGGCCATCCTGACCGGCGAGCGCAGCCTCTTCGGCTATCTGGCCGGCCCGATCACCGACGGCTTCCACATGGCGTTTTCCGAGCCCTGACGGGGGCAAGGACGCTGAAAAGGGCGTGCCCATGGGGTCGATCCATTCGACCTTCTCGCGCTGATGACCGGCAAGGCGCCGACCAAAGTCCGTGGTCGAATAAATTGGCTATGTTCGGGTTAGGTATGTAAATACGATCCCCGGCAGGCCTGCCGGGCCCGGAGAGCCTTACTTGTCAGAGGGAAGCGCTTCCCGCAGTTTTCGCGAACGTAGTCAGTTCACTCCCTTCGACCTTGAACCGGTGAGCCCTTACGGGCGGCTTTCCGTTGTACGACGTCACATTGGCCGGGTCTCGCCCCGGCGGGCGACCTTCTTCTTTGTTGTACGACAAAGAAGAAGGCAAGAAAGCGTACCCCGCTGTCGCGCCCCCTTCGGGGGTTCCCTCCTTCCGGCAATGCCGGGCGGGGTCTTCGCAAACTCGCCCTGCGGGCTCAAACATGCGAAGCCCTCTTTCCGCCCGTCATCACCTCCAGTCGGCACGCCAGAGGGGAGAGGAAATGCAGGTGATCAACGGCCAGTGCTCGACTCAAGTTCCGCAGGGGCTCGGTGCATCCGAAAAGCCCGTTCCGCCCCGCCGAGCAGCGCAGCAGCGGGCGGGGAAGTCCGGCGCGGCTGTCTGAGCCCGAAGGGCGAGTTCCGCGCCGGCCGCCTGCTGGGAGCAGCGCAGGGGAGTCATTCGCGCAGCGAATGACCGGGGTGGCCGGGTCGCCTTTCTTGCCTTCTTCTTTGGCGAAGCAAAGAAGAAGGTCGCCCGCCGGGGCGAAATCCCGGCCAACGTAACTTCATGCACTGGAATGCCTGCCAGTAAGGGCCCAAACCAAGAACGTCGAACGAACTAGTTATGTTCGCGTCCGGCATGCAATCACTATCCCTGCCATGTCCGCCGGGCTTGGAGAGCCTTACCGGTCCATCAAACTCACTCCGGGCTGATCACCAGCAGGGTGCCGTTGCGGTCTTCGGTGACCCACAGGCGGCCGCGGGTGTCGGCCTTGATGTCGGTGGGGGCGCCGAGGGGATGGCGGGCGGTGGCCTGCCATCCGTCCACCAGCACCGTGAAATTGCGCGCCGGTCTGCCCGAGGCGTCGAAGCGCCAGGCGATGATGCGGTGGCCCTGGCGGCGATAGCCATGCAGACCGATGACCAGGCTGCCGCGCCAGGCCTCCGGCGCTGCGGCAGGGGTGTAGAAGACCATGCCCAGCGGGGCCGAGTGGGCGGGCAGCAGGCGCTCGGGCTTGGTGTAGCGGCTGCAATCCCCCGGCGCGAAGGCCGGGTCGAAGCGGCCCATGTCGGTGCAGTAGGGCCAGCCGTAGTGGGCACCCGGGCGGATGCGGTTGAGTTCGTCGTGGGGAAGGGCTTCCGAATCGCCTCCGCCGGGCAGGGTGTCCCGGCTGTTTTCGGCCTGCCACAGGCTGCCGTCGGGGGCGAAGGCCAGGGCCATGGCGTTGCGCAGCCCGCGGGCATAGGGCTTGCCCACCCAGCGGCCGTCCACCTGGGCGTAGCGCCAGATGGCGGCGCCCGGGGTGTCCCGCTCGGCTTCGTGGCAACGCATGCCGCGGGGGGCCGGGGCGTCCTCGCAGTGGTCGGTGCTGGCGCCCACGTTCACATGGATGGCCCCGTCCGGGCCGAACACGAACTGCTTCAGCGGGTGCCGGCCCTCTGCGGGCAGGCCGGTGATCACCGGGGTTACGGTGGGCGGGGTGCGTTCCAGGTTTACCCGCAGGATGCGGCCGGCTTCGGCCAGGTAGACCTGACCGTCCGGCCCCGCCTGCAGGCCGTGGGGGCGGTCCAGCCCCTTGAGCAGGGGGCGCACCTCGTAGCCTCCGGGCCTTGGACTGAGCAGCAGTAGCCGTCCGGCCGGGGCGTCCCAGCGGCCCAGGTCGGTGACCAGCACGCGGCCATCGGCCAGGGGCAGCACGCCCCTCGGCAGTCCCAGTCCGCTGGCGGCCAGCCCGACGCAGAAGCCCTTGGCCACCTTGAGCTGTACGCCCGGCACGCCGGCACACCGGCCTGCGGTGACATAGCGGCTGCCCCGGGTGGCGAGGGCGTCGCCCGCGCTGGCGCCGGCAAGGGCGATGGCCAGGGCAAGGAGGCGCAATGGGCGCAACGGGCGCATTGCAGGGGCGAAGTTGGGCCGCACCGCGGACGTGCTCACATGCACTCAGCCGGTGGCGATGTCGGTGAGGATGGCGCGCAGGAGCTGCCAGGCCTTGTCCACCGAGGCAATCTCCACCCGCTCGCCCGGGGCGTGGGCGCCGCGGATGGTGGGGCCGAAGGAGACGATGTCCATGCCCGGATGGCTGGCGCCAAGGATGCCGCATTCCAGGCCGGCATGGATCACCTTGACGCAGGAGGCCTGCCCGAAGTCCCGGGCGAACACCCGCTGGCAGCGGGCCAGCAGGGGCGAGGCCGGGTTGGGGGCCCAGCCGGGGTAGTGGCCGGACAGCTCGGCCGCGGTGCCGGACAGGGCGAACAGGCTGACGATCTCGTCGGCCAGGGCAGTGCTGCCGCTGTCGAGCAGGGAGCGGACCATGAAGTTGCAGCTGCCTGAGCGGGGGGTGAGCTCCACCACACCGAGGTTGTTGGAGGTCTCCACCACGCCGGGCACGCTCAGGCTGCGGCGGCGCACGCCATGGGGGGCGGCATGCAGGGAGGCCAGCCACAGGGCCTGGTCGGCGCTGCTCATGAGTTCGCTGGCGGTGGCGGCGGCGAGGCTCAGGGTCACGCCTTCGTCCACGCCGCGCAGGGCCTCGCGCAGCTCTGCCTGGGCGGCGGCGAGGGCGGCCTCCAGGGCGCTGCACTGACCGGCCGGCAGGGCCACAGTGGCGCGGGCTTCGCGGGGCAGGGCATTGCGCGCGGTGCCGCCGGCAAGGCTGGCGAGGCGCAGGGTGTGGGTGCGCTCCAGGCTGCGCAGCACCCGCACCAGCAGCTTGATGGCGTTGCCCCGCTCCTCGTGGATGTCCACCCCCGAGTGCCCGCCGTGCAGGCCGGCCAGGGTCAGCGTCCAGGTCTCCCAGCCCGCGGGCAGCGCGGCCGGCGTGCCGGGGCGGTTCACATTCACGTCCACGCCGCCGGCACAGCCCAGGTAGAACTCGCCCCAGTCCTCCGTATCCAGGTTGAGCATCAGCCGCCCTTCAACGGTGCCGGGCTGCAACCCCTGGGCCCCGCCCATGCCGGCTTCCTCGTCCACGGTGAGCAGAGCTTCGAGGGGGCCGTGGGCCAGGGTGTCGTCATCCAGTGCAGCGAGGATCAGGGCCACGCCGATGCCGTTGTCCGCGCCCAGGGTGGTGTCCTCGGCCACCAGCCAGCCCTCGCGCAGGGTCGGGCGGATCGGGTCGCGCGTGAAATCATGGGCGGTGCCGCTGTTGGCCTGGCACACCATATCCAGGTGGCCCTGCAGCACCACGCCCGGCACGTGCTCATGGCCCGGGCAGGCCGGCTTGCGGATGATCAGGTTGCCGGCCTCATCCACCCGGGTTGCCAGTCCGCGCCCATGGGCCCAGGCCTGGAGGGCGTCCCGCACGGGGCCTTCGGCCTTGGACGGACGCGGGATGCGGCACAGGGTGGCGAAGTGCTGCCATACGGCGGCGGGCTGGAGCCCGGCGAACAGGGGGTCGGGATGGGGCATGGTGACGGAGCGCAGGGCAGGTGAGTGAATTCCGGGCAGGAGCGTACCGCGTCAAGGGTGGCGGGAGGGCCCATGGGGTCGAATTTATTGGTGATGTTCGCGTTAGGTATGTAAATACGATCCCCTGCGGGCCCGCCGGGCCCGGAGAGCCTTACTTGTCGGAGGGAAGCGCTTCCCGCATTTTTCGCGAACAGAGCCAATGAATTCGACGTCACGGGAGAGGTTGCGATGTTGGCCTTTGCTTGCCTGCTGTTTCGGCGGCCTCAGGGGGAAGCGTTTACTGCGTCAGGCGGGCTGCAGAAAGCGGGTGGCGAACTGCTCGGCGGGGAGGGCGGGGCTCAGCAGGTAGCCCTGGTAAAGGTCGCAGCCCATGTGCTGCAGGGCCCGCAGGTGATCGGCAGTCTCCACGCCTTCGGCCACCACCGAGAGGGACAGGCTGTGGGCCATGGCGATGATGGCCTGGACGATGGCGGCGGCGTCCTCGGGGTTTTCGGCGGTGCTGCCCGTGAGCGGGAAGATGAAGGATTTGTCGATCTTCAGGCGGTTGACCGGCAGGTTGCGCAGGTAGGAGAGGGACGAGTAGCCGGTACCGAAGTCGTCCAGGGCGAGGTGCAGTCCGTGCTGGCGCAGGGTGCGCAGCTCGCCGATGGCGGGCCCCTCGGGCTGGATCAGCACCGACTCGGTAACTTCCAGCTCAATACCCTCGGGGGGCAGTTGGTGGTCCTGCAGGCGCTGGATGATGCCCCGCGCCAGGCCGCTGTGCCAGAACTGGCGTGGCGACAGGTTGATAGCGAGGCGCGGTGGCGAAGCGTAAGTCGCACGCCAGCGGGCCGCCTGGGTAATGGCGGTATCCAGTACCCAGTCGCCGATCGCGTGGATCATGCCCGTTTCCTCGGCCACCGGAATGAAGTGGTCAGGGGGTATGAAGCGCCCGTCGTGACGCCAGCGCAGCAGGGCCTCCGCTCCCACTACCCGGCCGTCAGTCACGCTCACCTGGGGCTGGTAGTGCAACTCCAGCTCCCCGGTGGCGATGGCGTTGCGCAGGGCCGCCTCCAGGGCCATGCGGCGCTGCAGGCGCTCGTTCATCTGCTCGGAGAAGAAGTGGCAGCTGGCGCCGCCGCGGGCCTTGGCCGCGTACATGGCGGTGTCGGCATTGCGCAGCAGGGTTTCGGTGTCAGTCCCGTCGGCGGGGAAGAGGGCGATGCCGATGGTGGCTGCCGTATGCAGCTCGAAGCCGGACTCGCGCATCGGACGGGTGATGGCTTCGAGGATGCGCTCGGCCACGTGACCCGCGTCGCCGGCGCCGGCAATTTCCGGCAGTACGGCGATGAACTCGTCGCCGCCCTGGCGATAGACCTGGTCGAGGGGGCGCAGGGCTTCGGCGATGCGGCGGGCCACGCCCTTGAGCAGGATGTCGCCCACCGAATGGCCCATCGCGTCATTGATGGTCTTGAAGCGGTCCAGATCCACGAACAGCACGCCGAGCATGTCGCCCCGCCCGGCGGCCCGGGCGATCAGGCGCGGCACCTGCTCCATCAACTGAGCCCGGTTGGGCAGGCCGGTGAGGGCATCGTGATGGGCCAGATAGCGGATGCGCGCCTCGTCGGCGCGGCGCTCGGTGATGTCGGTAATCGAGCCGGCCATCAGCCGGGCCACGCCACGACCGTCCCGCTGGGCCACGCCCCGGGCAGCCAGCCAGCGGTAGGCGCCGTCCTCGGCGCGTACCCGGTACTCGTGATAGAAGTGCGGCGTCAGGCCCTTGAGATGGGCGGCCACGGCCTCGTTGTAGCCAGCCCGGTCATCCGGATGCACGAGCTCGATCCATTGCTCGGTGCTGCCGAGGAAATCGTCGGCATAGCCGAGGATGTTGAGCAGGCGCGTCCCGACCTTCAGTTCCTTGCTTACCGGGTCCCACTCCCACATCCCGTCGTTGGTGCCGACCATGGCCAGGGCATGGGCCCGGGTGATGCGGCGCAGGCGGGCGATCTCCCAGATGCAGATGAAGAGGGCCAGACTCAGGCCGGCGCTCGTCAGCAGCATGTAGGGCGGCAGGCCACTGTCCTTCGAGACAAAGGCCAGCAGGCCGGCCAACGCCAGGGCCAGGCCTGTCGAAGTCAGGATGAGGAGAAGGCGGCACCGTCGCCCCGATGTCCGGGTGGGGGCTGTCGCTGGCTCGTCCTGATCGTGGGGGAGCTTCATGGGGAGGAGGGCGAGTCCGGGTTTGCAGATGCTGCCTTATCGGCCTGGAACCCCTTGCCTTGAACGACCCCGGATCGGGCTGTTACACCTTTATTCATGCTGCGTATGAAGTGTCCGTAAGTGGGGCATGGCGTGTCAGGGGGGTGATGACCTTGTGGGGTCGAATTCACTCAGGCATGCGTTGACACGCCATCAATCCAATGTATGATTCAAACAAACGTTTTAATGAATCTGCCGCCAGACCGGGTGTTCCGGTGAGCCGCAGACATCCATCCCCACAAGGAGGCATTCCGTGACCGAGACCCCGGGCAAGGCCGCTGGTGATACCCGTAGCCGCATCCTCGATGCCGCCGAGCGGCTGTTCATGGAGCATGGTTTCGACGGGACGTCGATGCGCATGATCACCAGCCAGGCGGCGGTGAATCTGGCTGCGGTGAACTACCACTTTGGCACCAAGGAGCTGCTGATCCAGGAGGTCTTCCGGCGGCGCCTGACTCATCTCAACCAGTCCCGTCTGGTGGCGCTCGACCAGCTGGAGGCTGAGGCCGCCGGTGCGCCGATCAAGCCGAGCCGCATCGTCGATGCCTTTTTTGGTACGGCTCTGCGCATGGCGGCGGACGTGGAGGGGGGTGGTCACACCTTCATGTGCCTGCTGGGGCGCACCTACACCGAGCCCAACGAGTTCGTGCGCCAGTTTCTGGCTGAGGAATACGCCGAGTGCGTCGAACGCTTTCTGGCTGCCCTGTACCGGGCGCTGCCGGAGGTGGATCGCAACGAAATCCTGTGGCGCTTCCATTTCATGATGGGCGCCATGTCCTACGCCATTGCCGGCACCGACGCGCTGCAACTGGTCACCGGCAAATTCGATGACGAGAACCCGTCGCGCCTGGCACCGCGTCTGATGAGCTTCCTGCTGGGGGGGCTGCGTGCCCCGCTGGCGGAGTTCGGGTCGCTCAAGTAAGTCCGTTCAAGTCTTCGGTAAAGAATTCATAAGAGCGCGCTGCAAAGACGGCGCCGAGTAAAAGGAGATAGCTCATGTCGTACTGGTTTCTGGTTTCCCTCCCTCCCCTGGTGGTAGCGCTCGCCTACGGGCGAGCGCCATTTTTTGCCTGGTATGGGGCAGGGCTTGCGTGGCTCGCGGCGTTGGCGTGGCTGGCTGGCTGGTCGGCGCCGGTGGCGGTCGTGGCGCTGGCTGCCCTGGCCGTGGCGGGGGGCGTGTTCGTGGTGCCGGGCATCCGGCGTAGCCTGGTGACGGCCCGTATCTTCAAGGCTTTCCGCAAGGCGCTCCCGTCCATGTCCCAGACCGAGAAGGACGCGTTGGAGGCCGGTACGGTGTGGTGGGAAGGGCAGCTCTTCAGCGGCAAGCCCGACTGGAATACCTTGCTGGCCTATCCGGCCCCGCGCCTCACGCCCGAGGAGCAGCGTTTCCTCGACGTGGAAACCAGTGAGCTGTGCCGCCTGACCCGGGACTGGGAATGCACCCAGGCCCAGGACATGCCCGAGGCCGTGTGGCGTTACATCCGCGACAAAGGCTTCCTGGGCATGATCATTCCCACCGAATACGGTGGCAAGGGCTTCTCTGCCTATGCCCACTCCCAGGTGATTACCAAGCTGTCCACCCGTTCGTCGGCACCGGCCGTGACGGTGATGGTGCCCAACTCCCTCGGCCCGGCCGAGTTGCTGCTGCATTACGGCACCCCGGAGCAGAAGCAGCACTACCTGCCGCGTCTGGCCCGTGGTCAGGAGATCCCGGCTTTTGCCCTGACCAGTCCGTGGGCAGGTTCGGATGCGGCCTCGATCCCCGATGCTGGCGTGGTGTGCATGGGCGTGCATGGCGGGCGCGAGGTGCTGGGCATGCGGGTGAGTTTCGACAAGCGCTACATCACCCTGGCGCCGGTGTGCACCGTGTTCGGCTTGGCCTTCCGTCTGTATGACCCGCAGCACCTGCTGGGTGAGGTGGAGGATCTGGGTATCACCTGCGCCCTGGTGCCCCATGACCACCCGGGCGTGGACATCGGCCGCCGCCACTTCCCCCTCAACGCGGTGTGGATGAACGGGCCGATTCGCGGCAAGGATGTGTTCATGCCCCTGGACTTCATCATCGGCGGGCCGGCGATGGCGGGGCAGGGCTGGCGCATGCTCATGGAGTGCCTTGCGGCAGGCCGCTCCATCTCCCTGCCGGGCTCCAACACCGGCATGCAGAAGATGACCGCCCGGGCTGTGGGGGCCTATGCCCGGGTGCGTTACCAGTTCAAGACGGCGGTGGGCAAGTTCGAGGGGGTGGAGGAGGCGCTGACCCGCATCGGCGCCAACACCTGGCTCAGCGATGCCGCGCGGGTGATGACCGCCGGGGCCATCGACCTGGGCGAGAAGCCCTCGGTGGTGTCAGCCATCGTCAAGTTCCACGTCACCGAGCGGGCCCGCCAGACGGTGAACGACGGCATGGACGTGATCGGTGGCAAGGGCATCTGCCTCGGGCCCCAGAACTTCCTGGGCCGCGCCTATCAGCAGATACCGGTGGGCATCACCGTGGAAGGCGCCAACATCCTCACCCGCAGCCTGATCCTCTTCGGCCAGGGGGCGATCCGCTGCCATCCCTATGTGCTGAAGGAGATGGATGCTGCGCGCAGCGGCGACCTCAAGTCCTTTGACGAGGCTTTCTGGGGCCACGTGGGATATACCGTGTCCAATGCCGCCCGGGCCATGATGATGGGCCTCACCGGCTCTCATTTCGTTGCCGTGCCCGACGCCGGTGGCAAGGGCGTGGCGCCGGAAACCCGCCGCTACTACCAGCAGCTCACCCGCTTCTCGGCGGCTTTTGCCTTCCTGGCGGACATCTCCATGGGCACCCTGGGCGGTGCGCTGAAGCGCAAGGAGAAGCTCTCGGCACGCCTCGGCGACATCCTGTCCCTGATGTATCTGGCCTCGGCCGCCCTCAAGCGCTACGAGGACGAAGGCCGCCAGGCCGCCGATGCCCCGCTGCTCCACTGGGTGATCTGGGATTGCATGTTCAAGGCCCAGAACGCCTTTGAAGGCGTGATTGCCAACTTCCCCAATCGCCTGTTTGCCACCCTGCTGCGTCGCATCGTGGTCTTCCCCCTCGGCCGGCCCTACTTCGTACCTTCCGACCAGCTGGGGCATGAGGTGGCGACCCTGCTCATCAACCCCTCGGCTACCCGCGACCGCCTGACCTCGGACGTCTATCTGCCGACGGACGTGGAGGAGCCGGTCGGTGCCCTGGAGGCCGCCCTGCACGCCACCATCGAGGCCGAGCCGGTGGAGGCCAAGGTGCGCCGCGCCATCAAGAGCGGCCAGTTCAAGCCCGGCCTGTTGGTGGGCGGTGGTGTCGATGCCCTCTACGACATGGCCGTGGCCGCCGGCATCATCAGCCGTGACGAACACGCCCTCATGACCCGGCGTGGCGAGCTGCGCGACAAGGTTATCCGGGTGGATGACTTCCCCTACGATTTCGGCCTGCGCCAGGCCCTGGATGGACTGGCCGACGAACAGCGGAAAGCAGCATGACCATGCCCGGCTCCATCTACATCATCGACGGCGCACGCACGCCCTTCCTCAAGGCGCGCAACGCCCCCGGGCCGTTTGCAGCCTCCGATCTGGCGACTGCGGCGGGCAGTGCCCTGCTGTCGCGTCAGCGCTTTGCGCCGGACCAACTCGACGAGGTCATCCTCGGCTGCGCCAGCCCCTCGCCGGACGAGGTAAACATCGGCCGGGTGGTGGCCCTGCGCATGGGCTGCGGCATCAAGGTGCCGGGCTGGACGGTGATGCGCAACTGCGCCTCGGGCATGCAGGCCCTGGATTCGGCCATGGCCAACATCCACAGCGGCCGCTCGCAGCTGGTGCTGGCGGGGGGCGTGGATGCCCTGTCCCGGGCGCCGCTGTTGTATTCCGACGCGATGGTGCGCTGGTTCGCCGGCTGGATGGGGGCGCGCAGCCTGGGACAGAAGCTGGCCATGGTGCAGAAATTCCGCCCGGGCTACCTGGCCCCGGTGATCGGCATCATGAAGGGCCTGACCGACCCGGTCGTCGGCCTGCTGATGGGGCAGACCGCTGAGAACCTGGCCTGGAAGTACGGCATCAGCCGGGAGGACATGGACGCCTTCGCCGTCGAAAGTCACCGCCGCGTGGCCGCAGCCCAGGACGCCGGCCATTTTGCCGATGAGCTGGTGCCGCTGATTGAGCGCGACGGCACGGTGCACGCTGCCGATGACGGCCTGCGCCGGGACGCCTCAATGGCCGGCATGGCCAAGCTCAAGCCTTTCTTCGACAAGAAATACGGTCGGGTCACCCCGGCTAACAGCTCCCAGATCACCGACGGGGCCACTTGGCTGGTGCTGGCGTCGGCGGCGGCGGTGGAGCGCTTCGGCCTCGAACCCATGGGGCGCATCGTGGACAGCCAGTGGGCCGGCCTGGAGCCGGAGCAGATGGGGCTTGGCCCCGTGCATGCCACCACGCCCATCCTGCAGCGCCATGGCCTGGGCCTGGGGGATCTGGACCTCATCGAGATCAACGAAGCCTTTGCCGCCCAGGTCATCGGCTGCCTGCGTGCCTGGCAGGATGCGGACTACTGCCGCAGCCGCCTGGGCCTGCCGGGCGCGCTGGGTGAAATCGATTCGGCCCGCCTGAACGTGGACGGCGGGGCCGTGGCTCTCGGTCATCCGGTGGGGGCCAGCGGCGCGCGCATCGTGTTGCATCTGCTCAAGGCCCTGCGCCGCAGCGGCGGCAAGCGCGGCATCGCCACCATCTGCATCGGTGGCGGGCAGGGCGGGGCCATGCTGGTGGAGGCACTGTGATGACATTCAAACACTGGACACTCGACCGGGACGCCGAAGGCATCGCCTGGGCCACCCTCGACGAGGCTGACGCCTCTGCCAACACCCTGGGCCTGGCCGTGATGGCGGAGCTGGCCGGCATCCTCGACCTGCTCGCCCAGCGCCCGCCCTCCGGCCTGGTGATCCGCTCCGGCAAGGCGGCCGGTTTCATCGCTGGCGCCAACATCGAGGAGTTCACCCGCATCGATTCTGCCGAGGCCGCCCGGGCCCTGGTGCAGCGGGGCTGGACCTTGTTCGAGCGCCTGGCCACGGTGGACTACCCCACGCTGGCCCTGATCCGCGGTCATTGCATGGGCGGTGGGCTGGAGCTCGCCCTGGCCTGCCGCTACCGCATCACGGTGGACGAGCCCGGCACACGCCTGGCCCTGCCCGAGGTGATGCTGGGCATCTACCCAGCCTGGGGGGGCATGCTGCGCCTGCCGCAATTGATCGGCCCGGCGGCAGCCCTCGACCTGATGCTGACCGGCAAGGGCGTGGATGCCGGCAAGGCCCGGCGGCTGGGCCTGGCCGACGACTGCGTTCCGCCCCGGGTCATGGACAACGCGGCGCGCATCATGCTGCTTTCCGGCCGTGCGCCGCGCCGCCTGCCGCTGCTGCAGCGCCTGCTCAACGGGCCCCTGCGCGGCATCGTGGCCGGCAAGGCGCGCAAGCAGGTGGCGCTCAAGGCCCGCCCGGAACACTACCCGGCCCCCTACGCGATTCTCGATGTGTGGGCCAACTACGCTGGCAACGCGTTGGCGGTGCCCGCCTCGTCTGCGTCCTCTTTGGAGTCCATCCTGCGGTCGCCGACGGCAAAGAACCTGATCCGGGTGTTCTTTCTGCAGGAGCGCCTGAAGGGCTTCGGCAAAGGTGCGGGCTTCAAGCCCCAGCGCGTCCACGTGATCGGTGCCGGCGTGATGGGGGGCGACATCGCCGCCGAGTGCGCCCTGCGCGGCATGATCGTGACCCTGCAGGATCAGTCCGTGGAGCGGATCGCGCCGGCCTTCGCCCGGGCGGCCAAGCGCTTCGAGCGCAAGTTCCGGGGCAAGCCGCGGGAGGCGCGCTTTGCCCTTGATCGGCTGATCCCCGATCCGGCGGGCCATGGCGTGGCGCAGGCCGACGTGATCATCGAGGCGATCTTCGAGAACCTGGATGCCAAGCGCGCCCTGTTTGCCGATATCGAGCGGCGGGCCAGGCCGGATGCGCTGCTGGCGTCCAACACCTCCAGCCTGCGCATTGCCGACATTGCCAGCGTGCTGGCCGATCCGGGCCGGCTGGTGGGCATCCACTTTTTCAACCCGGTGGCGGTGATGCCCCTGGTGGAGGTGGTGCGCACCCCGGGCACCGTCGACCAGTCGGCGGCCCGCGCCGCGGCCTTCGTGCGCCGGCTCGACAAGCTGCCCCTGCCGGTGCAGGACGAGCCCGGCTTCCTGGTCAATGCGGTGCTTGGCCCCTATATGTACGAGGCCCTGCGCTGCGTGGATGAAGGCATCGCCCCGGAGACTATCGACGCAGCCCTGACCGCCTTCGGCATGCCCATGGGGCCCATCGAGCTGGTGGATACGGTGGGGCTGGATATTGCCGTGGCCGCCGGCAAGGCCCTTGCGGGTGCCGATGCGGTGCTGCCCAGGGCCCTGGCGGACCGGGTTGCTGCCGGCCAACTGGGCAAGAAGACCGGGCAGGGCTTCTATGCCTGGCCCGATGGCAAGGTGAGCAAGCCCGCTGCGGGTGCCGTGCCGGTTGGTCTGGCCACGCGCATCGTCGCGCCATTGCTGGCGGCCAGCCAGACCTGTGTTGACCGGGGCGTGGTGGCCGATGCTGATCTGGCGGATGCCGGAGTTATATTCGGGACTGGTTTTGCCCCCTTCACGGGTGGTCCCCTCAATTTTGTCCGTGGCCAGCAGGCCGCTGGCTAAGACTGCTCCAGGAGTACTTCATGTCCGACGCACCCGTTCAGCTGCCCGCCGACAAACTTCCCGTCCTGCGCGTCATGCCCATGCCCCGGGATCTCAACCCCGCCGGCGATGTGTTTGGCGGCTGGATCATGTCCCAGGTGGACATCGCCGGCGCCGTGCCTGCCCGCCAGCGGGCCCGCGGCCGGGTGGCCACCATCTCGGTGAATTCCTTTGTCTTCAAGCAGCCGGTGTCGGTGGGTGACATCGTCAGTTTCTATGTAGACATCGTGAGAGTGGGGAAGAGCTCAATCACCGTGGATGTGGAGGTGTACGCCGAGCGCAATCCGGAAGATCCGGTGGTGGTCAAGGTGACCGAGGCGAAGCTGACCTATGTGGCGGTCAGTGCCAGCGGGGTCAAGCGTGAGATCCCCCCGGAGAGTGCTGCATAAAAACGACAGTTTGAAACGATTGCTGCAAAGCCACAGGCTTTTGCGGTTCTAGAATCGCCGGGGGGTCGGGCAACCCGCGGCTTGTCGATAAAACGCCCATCTGTGAGGAGACGCACCCATGAAAATGAAAATGATCGCCCGATTGATCCCGATGCTGACTCTCGGAATGGCCGCGGGGCAGGCTTCTGCGGCGGGTTTCCAGCTGCTTGAGCAGAACGCCAGCGGCATCGGCAATTCCTACGCCGGTTCGGCGGCCGTGGCCGAGAACGCCAGCACCATCTACTTCAATCCGGCCGGCATGACCCAGCTGCAGGCCCGGGAGGCCTCCGTAGGTATCTCCCTGGTGCGTCCCACCTTCAAGTTCAGCAACCAGGGTTCCAGCACCGGCGTGCTCGGCGGCAGTGGTACCGGCAATGATGCGGGGAGCTGGGCTTTCATCCCCAATGGTTACCTGTCCTGGGGCCTGACCAAGGATGTTTACGTGGGCGTGGGCTTCGGTGCACCGTTCGGCCTGGTTACCGAGTACGACAATCCCTGGCTGGGCGGTGCCCAGGCCATCAAGTTCGACATCAAGACCTACAACATCAATCCGAGCGTTGCCTGGCGAATCAATGACAAGGTTTCCGTGGGGGCTGGCCTGAACTACCAGCGAATGGAAGCCGAGTATGTGCGCCTGGCGACGGTGACTTCCGCCGCCTTGTCGGCCACCCGGGCCACTCTGGATGCCGGCGACAACAGCTGGGGCTGGAACGTGGGGGCCCTGTTCACCCTCAGCCCGAGCACCAAGGTGGGGGTGTCCTACCGTTCCAAGATCAAGCATGAGCTCGAAGGCAGTCTGGCCGTCAGCGGCCCTGCCGCAGGCGCTTCGGCTGCCCTGACCACGGGCAGCGCCAAGGCCAGCGTGGATCTGCCCGACACCTTCATCCTGTCGGTTGTCCAGAATCTCAACGACAAGTGGGAGATGCTTGGCGACATCTCCTGGACGGGCTGGAGCAGCATTCCCAGGGTGGATATCGTGCGTACCTCGGGTGCTCTCAACGGCGCCACCGTGCAGACCCTCGACACCCACTTCCGCGACACCTGGCGTTACGCCTTGGGGGCCAACTATCGCCTGAGCGACATGGTCAAGCTCAAGTTCGGTGTGGCCTACGACCAGACCCCGGTGCCCGATGCCCAGCACCGCCTGGTATCCCTGCCAGACAACAACCGCACCTGGTTCTCCACCGGGGCCCAGATCCGGATGAACAAGGGTTCGGTGCTGGACCTGGGGCTCGCGTATCTGAACGTGCCCGAGTCCAAGGTGGATAACAACCAGACTACCCTTGGGCGTGGCCGGGTGACCGGCGCCTACGACGCCCGGGTGTGGATCATGGGTGCCCAGTACTCGATGGCCTTCTGATCCCTTCAACCCCGCCGGGGGCGCCTGTGGCGGCCCTGGCCACTTTCCGGTTCTGCCCATGGTTCGCCCAGATAATCCCCTTCCCGACGCCAAGACACGCATCCTCGATGCGGCCGAACGCCTGTTCATGGAGAACGGCTATGCGGCCACATCGGTGCGCATGATCACCGGCGCTGCCGGGGTGCCGGTGGCGTTGGTCAGCTACCATTTCGGTTCCAAGCAGGGGTTGATGGAGGCTGTTTACGAGCGCGCCCTGGGCAGTCGCGGCGGCAGCCGGGTGAGCTACCTGGACAGACTGGAGGCGGACGCCAGCGGGCAGCCCATCGCCGTTGACGTGCTGGTGGATGCCTTCCTGTCCTCGGCCCTGCGCCTGACCCGCAAGGACAGCATTCCCGGCGAGGTCTTCAAGCAACTCATCGGCCGCGCCTTCTATGAGCCCGGACCGGGCACCGAGGCCTTCTTCCCGGCGGAATACCGGGAGGCCGTGGATCGCTATCGCCAGGCCTTCATGCGGGCTCTGCCCCACCTCAGCCAGGACGATGTGGTGTGGCGCATGTATTTCTTCGTCGGCATCGTGGCCTACGCCATGGCCGGAAAGGACGTGATGCGGATGACCGATACCTATACCCTCGCCGATGCGGGCGAGCCCGAAGCCATCATGGCGCGCCTGCGCCCTTTTGTCGTGGCGGGCTTCCAGGCGCCGGCCGGGGCGCTTTCCGCGGGGCTGACAACGCCCTGATTTTTCAAGCTTGTTGTATCCATGGGCAGCATTGCGCTAAGATTTGAACAGTTGTTCAAATATGGCCGCAGCAAGCCCGTGGCCCGTAGTCAATAACAAGGGCCCGCTCGCCGGGCCGAGTCAAAGGAGGCACATGTGAGCAGACTGATCATTCGCAAGGTGGCTGTGCTGGGTGCTGGTGTGATGGGGGCGCAGATTGCCGCCCACTGCGCCAACGCCGGCGTGCCGGTCATCCTCTTCGACCTTCCGGCCAAGGAAGGCCCCCCCAACGCCATCGCCAAGAAGGCCGTGGACGGCCTGAAGAAGCTCGAACCCGCACCCCTGGCCACCAAGGATCGCGCCCAGTTCATCGACGTGGCCAACTACGGCAGCGATCTGGACAAGCTGCGTGACTGTGATCTCATCATCGAGGCCATTGCCGAGAAGATGGAGTGGAAGCTGGACCTGTACGCCAAGGTCGCGCCCTTCATCCGCCCGGATGCCATCTTTGCCTCCAACACCTCCGGCCTGTCCATCAATGCCCTGTCCGAAGGCATGCCGGCCGAGGCCCGCGCCCGCTTCTGCGGCATCCACTTCTTCAACCCGCCGCGCTACATGGCGCTGGTGGAGCTGATCGCCACCCGCACGACCGATCCCACCACCCTGGATGCGCTGGAGGCCTGGCTGACCACGCGTCTGGGCAAGAGCATCGTTCGCGCCAAGGACACCCCCAACTTCGTCGCCAACCGGGTGGGGGTGTTCTCCATTCTGGCGGTGATGCACCACACCGCCCGCCTGGGCCTGGGCTTCGACGAGGTGGATGCCCTCACCGGCCCGCTGATCGGCCGGCCCAAGAGCGCCACCTACCGCACCGCCGACGTGGTGGGGCTCGACACCCTGGCCCATGTGATCGGCACCATGCAGGCCACCCTGCCGGGCGACCCCTGGCACGCCTTCTACCAGAGCCCCGAGTGGCTCACCGCCCTGATCGCCAAGGGCGTGCTGGGTCAGAAGACCAAGGGCGGCATCTTCCGCAAGGACGGCAAGGCCATCGTCGTGCTCGATGTGGCCAAGCAGGACTACCGCCCGAGCACCGGCGAAGTGGCACCGGAAGTGCTGGCCATCCTGAAGAACCGCAATCCGGCCGAAAAGTTTGCCCAGCTGCGCGCCAGCAGCCACCCCCAGGCCCGCTTCCTGTGGGCCATCTTCCGCGACGTCTTCCACTACTGTGCTTTCCACCTGGCCGACATCGCCGACAATGCCCGCGACGTGGATTTCGCCATGCGCTGGGGCTTCGGCTGGGCCCAGGGGCCTTTCGAGACCTGGCAGGCCGCCGGCTGGCAGGCGATTGCCGCGGCCGTGGAGGCCGACATCAAGGCCGGCGAGGCCATGATTGCCGCACCGCTGCCCGCCTGGGTCTTTGACGGGCGCGAGGCCGTGCATGCGCCGGAGGGCTCCTGGAGCGCCACCGACGCCGCCCTCAAGCCCCGGTCCACGCTGCCGGTGTATGGCCGCCAGCTCTACCCGGAGCAGGTGCTCGGCGAAGCCGCCCAGGAACCGGGCACCACTCTGTGGGAAAACGACGGGGTGCGTTTGTTGAACCTGCCGGCCCGGGACGCCCGCATCGGCATCCTGTCCTTCAAGTCCAAGATGCACGCCATCGGCGACGAGGTGCTGGACGGTGTGCTGGAAGCCGTGGCCCGGGCCGAACGTGACCTGGACGGTCTGGTGATCTGGCACGAAGCACCCTTTGCCGTCGGGGCCAATCTGGCCCAGGTGGCGGAGGCTTGCAAGGCTGGCCAGTTCGACATGCTCGAAAAGACCGTGGCCAAGTTCCAGCGGGCCTCCATGACGCTCAAGCACGCCATGGTGCCGACCGTGGCTGCGGTGCAGGGCATGGCCCTGGGCGGTGGCTGCGAGTTCGTCATGCACGCCAGCCACCGGGTGCTGGCCCTCGAAAGCTACGTGGGCCTGGTGGAGGCGGGCGTGGGCCTGATTCCGGCCGGCGGTGGCTGCAAGGAGTTCGCCCTGCAGGCGGCCACCCTGGCCAGCCGGGCGGCGGGGGGCGATGTCTTCCCCTTCATCCAGAACATGTTCCAGACCATCGCCATGGCCAACGTCTCCAAGAGCGCCCTGCAGGCGGTGGAGTTGGGCTTTGCCAAGGCGTCCGACGATATCGTCTTCAATGCCCGCGAGCTGCTGCATGTGGCCCTGCACCGGGCCCGTGCCATCGCGGAATCCGGCTATCAGCCGCCGCTGGTCCAGCGTGCCGTGACGGTGGCAGGGCGCAACGGCATCGCCACCTGCGAAATGATGCTGATCAACATGAAGGAGGGCGGCTTCATCTCCGCCTGGGACTACCGGGTCGCCAAGGCTGCTGCCACCGCCCTGTGCGGCGGCGAGGTAGACACCAATTCCCGGGTGTCCGAGCAATGGATCCTCGACGTGGAGCGGGCCCAGTTCCTGGACCTGCTGAAGACCGAACAGACCCAGCAGCGCATCGTGCACATGCTCGAGACCGGCAAGCCCCTGCGCAACTGAACGGAGACAGACAAGATGAGCAAACAGATTCAGGAAGCCTACATCGTCGCTGCCACGCGCACGCCGGTGGCCAAGCGCAGCGGCATGTTCCGTAACGTGCGCCCCGACGACATGCTGGCCCACGTGCTGCGTGCGGTGGTGGACAAGGTGCCGGGGCTGGACGCCAACGACATCGCCGACGTGATCGTCGGTTGCGCCATGCCCGAGGCGGAGCAGGGCATGAACGTGGCGCGCATCGGCGTGTTGCTGGCTGGCCTGCCCAACACCGTGCCCGGCATCACCATCAACCGTTTCTGCTCGTCCGGCCTGCAGGCCGTGGCCGATGCGGCAGCGCGCATCCGCCTGGGCGAGGCCGACGTGATGATCGCCGCCGGTACCGAGAGCATGACCGTGATGCCCCAGATCATGGGCAACAAGATTTCTCTCAACCCGGCGATCTTCGAGAAGGATGAGAACCTGGGCATCGCCTTCGGCATGGGTTTGACCGCCGAAAAGGTGGCGCAGCAATGGAAGGTGAGCCGCGAGGAGCAGGACGCCTTTGCGGTGCAGTCCAACCAGCGTGCCGCGGCGGCTATTGCCGCCGGTGCCTTCCGCGACGAGATCAGCCCCTACACCGTGCGCACCCACGTGCCCGGCGAAGGTGGCACGGTGCGCATCAGCGAGCGGATCTGCGATACCGACGAAGGCCCGCGGGGTGATGCCACCCTGCAAAGCCTTGGGAAGTTGAGGCCCGTATTCGCGGCGCGTGGCTCGGTGACTGCCGGCAACAGTTCCCAGATGTCCGACGGCGCCGGTGCGGTGCTGCTGATGTCCGAGGCCGCGGTGAAGCGCTATGGCGTCACGCCGATCGCCCGCTTCTGCAGTTACTCAGTGGCCGGCGTGCCGCCGGAGATCATGGGCATCGGCCCGGTGGAGGCGATTCCCCGGGCGCTCAAGGCCGCCGGCATCGGCAAGGATGCCCTGGACTGGATCGAGCTCAACGAAGCCTTTGCAGCCCAGGCCATTGCGGTGATGAAGCAGCTGGATCTCGATCCGGCGAAGATCAACCCCCAGGGCGGCGCCATCGCCCTCGGCCACCCCCTCGGGGCCACCGGGGTGATCCGCGCGGCGACCTTGATGAGCGCCTTCCAGCGCACCCCGGCGCGCTACGGGATGATCTCCATGTGCATCGGCACCGGCATGGGGGCGGCGGGCGTCTTCGAGCGCCTCTGAACGGCGGCCTGTCCGCTCCGGCCCATCGTGCGCCCGCCCGCGCCCGATGGGCTTTTTTACGTCGGGGCCTTCCCGCCGGCCGGCCTTCGGGGTGAAATGTCGAGTCTGCCTTGAGAAGTTGAACGAAAAGGAATCACCCCATGACCTCCCCTGTCCTGCTCGACGTCACCGATGGCGTCGCGACCCTGACCCTCAACCGACCGGCCGCGCTGAACGCCTTGTCGGTGGACATGATGAAAGCCCTGGCAGATGCCACGGCCCGGCTAAGCCACCAGGATGACCTGCGGGTCGTGGTGGTGGAGGGCGCTGGCGATCACTTCATGGCCGGGGGCGATCTGAAGGATTTTGCCGCCCATCTGCACCTGTCGCCCGAGAGCCGGCTGGCCACTTTCCGGGCCATGATCGAGCAGTACATCAACCAGAGCGTGGAAGCGCTGCAAGGCTTGCCGGTGCCGGTGATTGCGCGGGTGCAGGGCGCCTGCGCGGGCTTCGGGCTGTCCCTGGTGCTGGGCTGCGACATGGTGGTGGCGGCCGACAGCGCCTATTTCACGACCGCCTACGCCAGCATCGCCCTCTCCGGTGACGGCGGGGTGTCCTGGCTGTTGCCGCGTGTTCTCGGGCGGCGCAAGGCTTTTGAGCTGCTCTTGCTGGCCGATCGTTTCGATGCGGCCGAAGCGCAGCGCCTGGGGGTGGTGAATCGGGTTGTGCCGGCCGCCGAGCTCGACGCCGCCGTGGCCGATCTGGTGGCGCGCGTCATGCGCGGCCCGGGCCGCACCTACGGCGAAATCAAGCGCCTGCTCAACGCTTCGCCCGATCAGTCGCTGGGTGCCCAGCTGCAGCTGGAGGCCGAGGCCTTTGCCCGGTGTACCTCCCGGCCCGATTTCGATGAAGGCATCAACGCCTTCCTTGGCAAGCGCAAGGCACGCTTCAACGGCTGAGGCGGTAGGCCAGCAGGCCCAGCCATTCGTGGCTGGCGTACCAGCCGGCGTAGGCACTGCTCATCCCCGGCAGGGAGGGCGGGGCGCCGTCGTCGGGCTTGCGGTTCAGCAGATGGGCTGTGGGGGCGGGCACAACGCTGAAGCCCGCGGCCTCGAAGGCTTCCACCGAGCGCCGCATATGGGCCGCGTGGGTGACCAGCACGATGCGTCTGTGCCCGGTGGGCAGCATGACCGCGGCGCAGTAGTCGGCATTCTCCCGGGTATCCCGTGAACGGGACTCGACCCAGCGCACTGCCACACCAAAATCCTCCCCCAGGCTGGTCTTCATCAGCTCGCCTTCGGCCGTGCCACCGTTCGGCGCACCGCCACTGACCATCACGGGCAGGCCGGAGCGGCGGGCCAGGCGTGCGCCGTAGCGGATCCGCTCCAGGCTCAGGGCGTTCACCGTCTCTCCGTCGAATTCAGGCGCATAGCTCCGCCGGCCGCCGGCCAGGATGACGATGGCGTCGGCGCCTTGAAGGGCCTGCATGCTCACCGGAGGTGCGCTCTCGAGTCCGTCGAGCATCAGCTTGACGGTGGCGGGGGTGCTCAGCGCCAGCGCCGCCAGCAGCCCCGCGGTGGCCACGATGCGTCCTGCCCGGGGGCGGTAGATCGCCAGCAAGAGACCGAGGGCGATCAGGATGAGTGGCCCCAAGGGGGGCAGAATCAGTGCTGCGAGGAACTTTTTGAGTATGAACATGATGAAAAGGCGCGGCCCGGCGGGGCGCCGCATTGTCGGTGGAGTGGCGCACGGCTATTATCGCAGCGTCAATTGAATGCCAGCCACCGGGGGAACGATCATCGTCAGCATTGGGTTTGAATCACGCCGCAGCGGCAGGCCTGCCGGGGAGCTTGCTCAGTGATCGAAATGGGTGTGCATGAGGGGGTATGGGCGCTGGTGACGGTGCTCCTTCTCTACTTGGCGGTGATCCTTTTCCGGTTGGCCATTCCGCGGAAGCCTGCGAATGCGGGTGAGCCACAGGGTGCGCCGAAGACCTTGCTGGTGGACGCACCTGCAGTCCCCGTTCCTGAGCCCGAAGTTCAGCCCCTGCCGCCGCCCAGCCCGGAGGAGGAGGCCGTGTCGCGGGAACTGCTCAACGAACTCGAGATCCAGCAACTGCGCCGTGATGTGGCCCAGCTGCGTACCGAGAGTGACTTCCTGCGTCGTGAGCTGGCCGCGACCCGCCGTGATGTGGACGAATTGCGTGATGCCCAGCAGGCGTCCCGGGAGCGCGTGCAGTACACCCGCCCGGTTTCGCCGCAGCATTCCGAGGCAATGTTGCTGGCTGGCAGGGGAATCGAGGCGGCACGGATTGCCGAGCATTGCGGTATTTCCGTGGCAGAGGCGGAGCTGGTCTGCGCCCTGGCACGGGCGGAGGGGGGAGGATGAGCGAGCAGATCAGGACACCAGAGCAGGAGCCGGCCGGAGACGATGACGCCCGACGCCAGTTGTGGATTCGGGCGGGAGTGGCAGGCGGCCTGATTTCGCTGCTGCTGGGTGGGCTGGCGCTGTTTGACCACCTGTCCCGGCCAGCGCAGCCCGAAGAGGTGGCCTTGCCCACCAAACCCATTGCCCCTGCCCAGATCACCCCGGACGCCGGGCGCGATGCGCCACCCGACGTGGTGCGAGCGGGCGGCGAGGGAGCGGTGCCAGACGATGTGCCACCCGCCTTGGCCCCTGAAGGCTCGGCGCCGCCCAGTCTGCCCGATACCGAAGCAGGACGGCCTGATGACAAGTCCGATCGGCTCGCGGAAGGTACGCGGCCCGAGGGGACGGTTGCTCCTGGTGCGCGGCCGCCTGCACGGCCTGCCAATGCGGCGGCGACGGCGATTCATGGGGACGCCCCCAGGGCGCCAGCCCGTGAATTGATGCCCGTGAAGCCGGCGGCAACCGTGCCGCCGACACCGGCTGCGCCGGTGGCCGCCGTGCCTGCAAGCGCTCCGCGCCCGTCCGGCCCGGCTGCGGTGGTGGCTCCTGTCGTGTCTTCGCCCGGCCGTCCCGCGCTTGCCGCACCCGTCGCGCCGTCGGTGCCCCAGGTAGCCGCAGTGGCTGCGCCGGCAGTGATGCAGAAACCCGCCCAGCCGTCCCAGTCTCAGCCGTCCCCGCAGCCTGTGACTGCAGAGGCCGGGCGGGGTTATGTCCTGCAGTTCGGCTTCTTCTCCAACGTTGCCTCGGCTGAAGAGATGAAGGCGCGTCTGGCCCAGGCCGGCGTTCCATCCCAGATCGAAACCCGTCTGATCGTCGGACCCTTTGCCGATCGCAAGGATGCCCTCGCGGCCCAGGCCCGCCTGCGCGAGAAGGGGGTCGATGTGGGGGTGCTGCTGCCGCTGGGGCGTTGAGCGCCTGAGCCCGATTGCCGGTCGTCAGGCCGTGACGATGGCGAGAGCGTGGCCGGTGCGACAGCGCAAGGCCAGCACCGGTTGCGGTCCGCGCGGTTCGGCCGCCCAGATGGCGGCCTGGTCGCCCAGATTGCGGGCAATTTCATAGCCGCGCTGCTTGAGCCAGGCCGGGTCGAGATGTTCGGCGACCAGAC
This sequence comes from Zoogloea sp., assembly GCF_044344315.1. Classification (GTDB taxonomy): domain Bacteria; phylum Pseudomonadota; class Gammaproteobacteria; order Burkholderiales; family Rhodocyclaceae; genus Zoogloea. Next base: position 47,435 of record NZ_JBIJDC010000012.1, read on the forward strand.
GCGGTGTTTCCGGGTGTTGGGGGTGGGCCAGGATGAGGCGGAAGATTCCCATGACGATCTCCAGATGGATTCGACTGGGTTCCCAATCTAGCGGTGAAATGTGACGGTTGTTGATGGCGCCTGACCGATCAGGAGGCTGCACTTGCCGTCGGTGGCGTGACGCCCGGAAGGCGGAACTCCTGCAGGATGCGGGTGGCTTCGTCCACATTTACCGGCCTTGAGAACAGGAAACCCTGCATCTCGTCACAGCCCAGGATCTCCAGGGCGTTCATCTGGTCGTCGCGCTCGACGCCCTCTGCAGCAAGCCGGATGTCGAAACCACGGGCGATGCCGGCAATGGCGCTGACGATGGGGTGGTCTTCGGTGGTCTTGATGTCCTTGACGAAACTCCGGTCGATCTTCAGGCGGGTCGCTCCACAGCGCTGCAGGTAGGCGAGGGACGAGTAGCCTGTGCCGAAATCGTCAATGGCAATCCCGATACCGAGTTCCCGCAGGCTCTGCATGCGCAGGGACACCTTCTCGCTGTCCTCGAGGAGCAGTCTTTCGGTGATCTCCAGCTCGAGGCTGTGGGCCGGCAGGCCATGGCGGGTGAGCACACGGGATACGGTGTCGTCGAGATCGGCATGGTCGAAGTCCCGGGACGAGAGATTGGTGGACAGGCGCAGTTCCGGGTAGCGGTGACGCCAGGCTGACAGCTGCGCGCAGGCCGTGTCGAGGACCCAGCGGGTGATTTCGTGAATGATCCCAGCTTCTTCTGCCAACTGGATGAAACGCGACGGTGCCACCACACCATGCACCGGATGGCGCCAGCGCACCAGGGCTTCCATGCCGGTGATGCCGCTGCGCGACAGGCTGATCAGGGGCTGGTAATGCACCTCCAGCTCATTGCGGGAGAGGGCCTGACGGAGCTCCTTCTCAAGGGACGTGCGTGCCCGGTAGGTGGCGTGCATGTCGGGCGAGAAGAAGCCGCAGGCATTGCCTCCATTACCTTTGACCTGATGCATGGCCACACTGGCGTGCTGGATCAGGTCTTCGGCGCTGTTGCCGTCTTCCGGGTGGAGGGCGATGCCCATGCTGATGGTGGCGGTGAATTCGCCATCGGCAATCAGGAAGGGTGTGCGGAAGGCCTGCAGGACTTTTTCGGCGATGGCTTGGGCATCGAGCTTGGAGCCGATGTCGGGCAGCAGCACGACGAACTCGTCACTGCCGTGGCGGGTCAGGGTATCGCCCTTGCGCAGGCATTGGCGCAGGCGCAGGGCTACGGCACGCAGTAGCGCATCGCCTTCTCCCTGGCTGTAGGTGTCGTTCACCAGCTTGAAGCGGTCCATGTCGATGAACAGCACGGCGATGTGGGTCTTGCGCCGCTTGGCTTGGGCAATGGAGAGATTCAGCCGGTCACGGAACAGATCGCGATTGGGTAGCTGCGTGAGCGGGTCGTGGTAGGTCTGATAGCCCCCTACCTGTTCGTTGGCCCGGTAGCCAGGCAGGCTGCGGGCTGCGCCGTAGGTGCCGGCGTAATATATGGGCGCGCGGGAGTCGTTGCGGTTGTAGATCCCCATGGCGTTGAGGACGATGGTGACCGGACCGTGTTCGTCATTCTCGCTGTCGCCAAAGGGATTGCGCGTCAGGCGGAGGGCCAGATTGCTGGTGGCTCTTGGGCCGGTGCGACGTTCGTTGAACGAGAAGCGGGCGCGCTCCAGATCCTCGGGATAGACGATTTCGGAGAAATGCTTGCCGAGGAGCGTGCTGCGGGGGTGGCCGAGCAGGGATTCGATGCGCTGGTTGAGGTAGCTGAAATGACCGTCAGCATCCAGGGTGTAGATCAGATCGAGGGAGTTTTCGACCAGGTAGCGGTGCATCTGCTCGGAGGATTCCAGACGCTGCCGCACCTGCCGATTGTTGCGTTCCTGCTGTCGTTTGGCGAGGACGGTGCTGACCGAGCGGCGCAGCTGCTCGGCACTGTAGGGCTTGAGGAGAAAGTCTGCGGCACCTCGGCGCAGTGCACCCACAGCCGCTTCCACGGACTGCTCGGCACTGATCATGATCACCGATTCGCGGCGGTCGTGGCTGAGCAGCCAGTCCATCACCGCCAGGCCCGAGGCGTCGGGCAGGCGGAAGTCGAGGACGATCAGGTCATAGGCGGTGGTGTGGAGGCGGGCCAGTGTTTCGGCTACCGATCCGCACTCTTCGATCAGCCGGTCATCGCCCTGAAGGAGCGCGGTGATGGAGCGTGCCAGGGACGGTTCATCGTCGATGACCAGGATGCGGACAAGAGCTTCGGCCGATGTGCGCCGACTCCCTTCCGGTGGGAAGGGCTGCCCTTTCCAGGGGATGAACATTATGGCTCCCTGACGTGGGTCTATTATTTTGCACCGCAATCATGCACCAAATCATGCTCAGGCCGCCAGCGGCATGAAAATCTGGAACACAGTGCCAGAACCGAGCTGACTGCGACACAGGATGGTACCGCCGTTGTTAGTGACCAAATCGCGAACCACCGGCAGGCCAACTCCGCCGCCGGGCTTGGTGCTGTTGCGGGCACCCCCGGCAAACAGGTTCTGGACGCGTTCCGGGGACATGCCGGGGCCGTTGTCCACCACCCGCACTTCCAGGCACGGACTGCCGTTGGCGTTGATGCCAGCCACCGCCGATACGGTGAGCTTGCCGCCCTCGGGGATCGCTTCTGCGGCGTTCTTGAAGAGGTTGAGGAGCACCTGCTTGAGGGCATCCGGCGGAATGGCTGCGGCCGGAAGGTTGGGCGAGGTGCGCAGTTCGAAGTGGATGCCACGGCGGGCGAACAGGGCTTCGCCATACAGGGCCCGCAGATCGTGGAGGATCTCGGCGACACCGCTGTGGGCCGGGCCCGTCGGGAGGATGCCGGTAAAGTCGCTGGTCTTGCGGATCAGTGCGCCAACCCGGTCCAGTTCGTCGCTGAGAAGATTGAGCTGCTCCTTGAGCGTGGCGTCTTCCACCTTCTCGTCGATGATGCCCAGGTAGGTCTTGATGACGGTCAGCGGGTTGCTGGCTTCGTGAGCGATGCGTCGGGCGTGGTCCACATAGCGGCGGCCGACGTTCTCCTCGATCTCGTGACGCAGGCGCTCTTCGGCATTGCGCTCGGAAATACGCAGTGTGGCGGCGTTGGTAAGGAGCTGGCGCAGGGTGTGTTCGATCTCCTCCCCCGCGTCCTCGGTGCTGGGGCAGGGAAAGACGGCAACGCCGGACTCGAATCCATTGCTCCAGGGCACGCACAGTAGTCCGTCGCTTTCCAGCCAGCGGGCGAGTTGCCAGTCGGCGGCACTACGACCGGGCGGACGGGGTGCGGCCTGAAAGCGGGTCTCTACGGCGTCCCGATAGGCTTCGGCTATGACGCTGTTCTGATCATCGGCGGCGATTCGGATCTGGCTCAGGCCGGGGTGGGCGGGATTGGCCGCGCCGGTCAGCTCGTCGCTGTCCACCGCCTTGACAAAGAGTACGGGCGCGTCAAGACAGATCAGCAGCCGGGCGGCAAGACTGAAATCGGTCCATGCCGAGCAGCCCTTGCTGAAACTGCTGCGGGTAAAGGCGCCCAGCGCAGCCCGGGCAATGCCCGAATCGATCACCTCTGGCCCCTTGTTGTCGTTTCCGGTCGGGCTCCACGGGCGGCAGAACATCGTCGTTTCGACAGGGATGCCGAGGGCGTTGGCTCGATCTTGAACAGTCCGCGTGGTATCGGCCAGCAGGCTGACCAGGATCGCGCCGTCGAGCTGGGTGAGGCGGCAGGCGGCTTCGAGGCTGAGCGGCGCCTGGTTGCCCCGGTAGGACGCCAGCTCTTCGGCGGCCGCGGCGATGCGCACCAGCGGATGGGCGCTTACCAGGCTGGCTGCATCGGCTTGATGCAGGGCAATGGCGTCGGCAACGCCCGTCGGCAGGCCGCAGCGAGCGGCCAGGCTGGAGGAAATCTCGGCGTGATCCTGACCGTAGCGCTCCCATTCACTTGCGCTGAGGGCACGCTCATCGGAAGTGTCGGCGAGGACCTGGAGGTAGTCGTCCGAGTATTCGGTCAGCCAAAGCAACCCGATGTCGTGGAGCAGGCCCGCGGCATAGGCTTCGTCCGGAGCGGGATAGCCGGTTTCGCGGGCAATATGGGCAGCCAGTTCGGCGACGAACTGGCTGTGCAGGCAGTGGTGGCGGTGGGAGCCCACGCTTGTCCGGCGTTGCGGCTGCTGCACGATGTGCCGCAGGGCCCACGCCTGCAGGAGTCCGGCTTCAGTGTTCTCTACTCTTTGCGTAATGGCTTCCAGCAGGGACGCAGCTTCACTCTTCGCAAGGGGGCTGGTTTGCAGCAACTCGAAGACCAGAACCGGGTCGAGCAAGATGATGCTGGCTGCATCCCTTGGGGCGGGGGTCCCGACAGAGAGGACCCGCAGGAGAGCTGTGGCGGTCTCGCGCAGGCCGGGAAGGCGCAAGGTTGGAACCGCAGCGGGACGTCGCAATTTGGAGATTCGGGTGGTTTGCATGAACGAAGCACATTTTTCGCAGATTTTGTGCTTTCGATTCTAACCGTGCCCCCCATGTCACCAACTGTGACATAAGTTTGCCGAAACCATGTGTCCGGGGCCCGAACGTGACTCAGTTCGCAACCGAGAGCATGGTTTTCAGGGGGCAATAAACCCTCTGGCGTGGCCTGCCGTGGAGGTGAAGAGCTCAGCCGAACTGAAGGCTGTCGGCGAAAGCCAGCGCTTCGAGGTGAGCGCGATTGACCTGTTCGCACGAAATGTGGAGGTCTTTGGCGAGGGCCGCAAGGTTCTTGTCATCAAAGCTTTCGAGTGCCCGGGCCAGCTTGAGGAAGGGCGCGTACACACCTTCTCCGGTGAGCAGGGCATCGGCGATGGGGGCCGGAAGGTGCATCTCTTCGAGGGCCGATTGCAGGCTGGCGCCGAGGAGCAGGTGGAGCATGGAGAAGGCGCCTGTAATGAACAGGTTGTCCAGCTCGCCTTTCTCGAAAAAGGCGGTGCCGATCTTTTCCATGAAGCGTCCGCGGGCAATCGCGGTTTGCATCAGAGCCGGTGCTGCAGGATCGCGACTGGCCGATACAAGAAGCACCGAAAGCCACTTATTGAGCTTTTCGTAACCAAGGATGGTCACTGCGTGGCGGAAGGACTGGATCTCGCACATCAGTCCAAAACCGGCGGAATTGATATATCTGAGCAGTTTGTAAGAAAGTGCCACGTCCTGTTTGAGGACGGTCTCGATTTCCTTTACTTCAGCGTTTCTGCGCACCAGGTTCATCAGCCGCACGATCTGGGCGTGGGAGGGCGCGAGCTTGCCATTGCTAGTGACGCCCCGCAGGAAGAACCAGCCTGAGGCGCCGTCATAGCCCTGGATGATGGCGTCGCGGAACTCGGGGACATCCGACAGGCCCCAGGCCAGGGCCAGACCCGGTGGATCGGCGGGGAGATTCTGGCGCTTGGCGTCGATGATCACGAAGCGCCACGGCACGTTGGGCGGTAGCACCGTGTCGTGCTGGTACCAGGTGAGGTTGAGGCTGATGTCGGCCGCCTGGAGTTGGGGGATCAGCGACAGGGTCAGGGGGTGGGCGATGGACTGGACGGGAATCTCGACCATGGCGTTGGCCGGGGCGATCCAGTTGAGCAGATCCGGGGTGGGCACCAGCTTGTAGAGGCTGACGAAGACCGGATGGGTCGACGGCCACACGTCGGAGAGGCCGTCGAGGGCCTCTACCGCCTGGGAAACCGAGGCAGCATGGACGATCAGCCGGTTGGCGGTGATCTTGTGCTGTTTGTTGATGACCGGTTCGCGGGTGATCAGGACGGCATTGCTCATGGGCGCAGGGTTCCGGTGCGGAGCTCAGGCGGCTCCAGCGTCATTCGAGTAGCTGAAGGCGTCAGCGAAGAAGGCCTCGGGCGGCAGGCCACAGTGCCCGGTGAGGTCGGTCCGGGCCGCGTCGATCATGGCCGGCGAGCCGCAGGCATACACTTCGTGGCCGGACATGTCGGGCAGATCTGCCATCAGGGCATGGTGGGCGAAACCGCTGCGGCCCGTCCAGGCGTCGCCGGCAGGGGCGTCAGAGAGCACCGGCACAAAACGGAAACCGGGCAGGCGGGCCTCCCAGTCGCGGGCGATGTCGAACTGGTACAGGCCGGCCAGATCACGGCTGCCCCAGTAGAGGGTCATGGGGCGCTTCAGGCCGGTGGCAATGGCGTTCTCGACGATGCTCTTGATCGGCGCAAAGCCGGTGCCACCTGCCAGCAGAACGACCGGCCGGGTGGAGTCTTCGCGCAGGCGGAAACTGCCCAGGGGGCCTTCAAAGCGCAGGATGTCCTTTTCCTTGAGCTTCTCAAAGACGTGAGTGGTGAAGCGCCCGCCGGGAACCAGGCGGATGTGCAGCTCAAGGTAGTCGGCGCCGGTGGGAGCGTTGGCGATGGAGAAGCTGCGGCGCTTGCCATCGGCGAGGAGAAAGTCGATGTACTGACCGGCCACGAACTGGAACTTCTCGCTGGCGGGGAGCTTGATTTCGAGGACGATCACGTCGGCGCCAATGCGCGTCAGCTTCTGCACACGACAGGGCAGCTTCTTGACCGGAATGTCTCCGGCGCGGCTGACCTGGCGGACTTCGACGACCAGGTCGGAGCGTGGCGAGGCACAGCACAGCAGGGCCATGCCGGCATCACGGTCGGCCGTGGTGAGGGTCGATTCGGAATAGCGCCCCTGTTCCACCTGGCCTGACACGATCTTGCTCTTGCAGACGCCGCAGGCACCGTCGCGGCAGCTGTAGGGGAGGAGCAGACCCGCGGCCAGGGCGGAGGCGAGAACGGTTTCTTCACTGCCGGCTTCAAAATGGAGGCCGCTGGGTTGGAGGGTGACCTGGAACGACATGGTGGGTGGCCGTGAGATAATCGAAAGATGAAACGTCGAAAAATGAAGCAGGTGCTGATTGTAGGCAGTGGCGACGTGGCCCGCCGGATCATTCCCTGGCTGGCTGCGCGCTTTCGCGTGATGGCGGTGACGAGGCGCGCCGAGGAGTGCGTCGCGCTGCGTGCGCTGGGGGCCACGCCCCTTGTCGCCGACCTCGATCTGCCCGACACCCTGCACCGCCTCGCCGGCATTGCCGACTACGTGCTGCACTGTGCGCCGCCGCCCGCTCAGGGCCTTGATGACCCGCGCACCCGGCGCCTTCTGGCAGCCCTGACGCGTCGCGGGAGTCTACCACGACGGATAAGCTACATAAGTACCACCGGTGTCTACGGCGACTGCGCCGGAGCCTGGCTGGACGAGACGCGGCCGCTGCGTCCGGACTCGGCCCGGGCAGGGCGGCGGGTGGCGGCGGAGGCGCATCTGCGCGGCTTCGGCATGCGTACCGGCTGTCGCGTCAGCATCCTGCGGGCACCGGGGATCTACGATACGGAGGCCCGCCTTCCGCGGGCCCGCCTGCGCAAGGGGGATCCCGTCCTGGTGGCCGAGGACGACGTGTTCACCAATCACATCCATGCCGACGACCTGGCGCGCCTGTCGGCCCTGGCCCTGTTCCGTGGCCGGCCCAATCGGGCCTATAACGCCAGCGACGACAGCACGATGCGCATGGGGGATTACTTTGATCTGGTGGCCGACGCCTGCGGTCTGCCCCGGGCACCCCGCCTGCCGCGGGCCGAGCTGGCGGGCCGCCTTTCTGCGATGACCCTGTCCTTCATGTCCGAGTCGCGGCGCCTGATGAATGGCCGCATCAAGCGGGAACTCCGTGTCCGGCTGCGCTATCCGACCGTGGCCGACGCCCTTGCGACCATGCCGCCCACCGCTTCCTGAAACCTGAATCGAGTCCGACACCATGCTTTACCTCAGTATCAAGGCCCTGCACATCATCTTTGTCACCAGCTGGTTTGCCGGCCTGTTCTATCTGCCTCGCCTTTTCGTCAATCACGCCATGGTCACCGACACCGCTACCCTGGAACGCCTGGCCCTGATGGAGCACAAACTTTATCGTTTCATGACGCCCCTGGGCATTCTGGCCGTTGCCCTGGGCATGTGGCTGTGGTTCGGCTTTGACCTGAGCGGTGGCTGGCTGCATGCCAAGACCGCACTGGTGACTTTGCTGATCGTCTACCACCTGTACTGCGGCCGCCTGATGCGTGCCTTTGCCGAGGGGCGCAATACCCGCAGCCATGTCTGGTACCGCTTCTTCAATGAAGTGCCCGTGCTGGTGCTGTTTGTGGTGGTCTTCCTTGTGGTGCTGAAGCCTTTCTGATCCTTTATCCGGACGCCTGCCTTGAATTTCTTTTCTCCCTGTCCCCGCGGCCTTGAGCCGCTTCTCGCCGAGGAGCTGAAGGCTCTCGGTGTCGCCGATCCCAGGATCGTTCCCGGCGGTGTGCATTTCGCCGGTGAGTGGTCCCTGTGCTATCGGGTGAACCTGGAAAGCCGTATTGCCACCCGTGTGCTGTGGCAGATCACCATGGGCCGCTACCGCAGCGAGGAGGACATCTACCGGATCGCCTACGCGCCCACCTGGGCCCGCTGGTTTACGCCCGATCAGACCATCCGGGTCTTCGTGGTGGCCCACAAGTCGCCCCTGCGCAGCCTGGAGTTCGCCACCCTGCGCATCAAAGATGCGGTGTGCGACCACTTCCGAACCGTCGCCGGGCGGCGGCCCGACGTGGATACCCAGTCGCCCGACATGCGCATCCACGCTTTCCTGTCGGCCGATACGGTCACGCTGTATCTGGATACTTCGGGCGATGCACTCTACAAGCGCGGCTTCAAGCAGGCCGCGGTGGAGGCGCCCCTGAAGGAGAACCTGGCGGCCGGCATCCTGCGCCTGACGGGCTGGAAGCCGGGCGAGGAGGCCTTGTGCGACCCCATGTGCGGCAGCGGCACCTTCCTGATGGAAGCGGCCCAGATGGCCCTTGACGTGGCGCCGGGCCTGGGCCGCCATTTTGCCTTCGAGCGCTTCAAGCAGTATGAAAGGGATGTCTGGCACCCTATCCGCCAGGCCGCCGAGGCTCGCCGCCAGGCCCCCCGCAAGCTGGCCATCTACGGCTCCGACATTCTGGAAGCCCAGCAACGCAAGACCATCGTGAACCTGCGCAGCGCCGGTCTGGATGGCTGCGTCGAGGTGGGGCGCGGGGATCTGCTGGATCTGCAGGCGCCGGCCGCATCCGGCGTGCTGATCGCCAACCCGCCTTACGGCGTGCGCTTGTCGGATACAGCAGAGCTGGAGGCGTTCTACCCGAAACTCGGCGACGCCCTGAAGGCCCACTGGGCTGGCTGGCGCTGCTACTTCTTCAGCGGCGACCCCGCCTTGCCCAAAGGCGTCCGCCTCAAGGCCAGCAAGCGCACCCCGCTGTTCAACGGCGCCATCGAATGCCGGCTGTTCGAATACCAGATGGTCGCCGGCTCAGCCCGCAAACCCAAGCCCTCGGACAATGAGGATCTGAACGATTGAGGGTGTCGCAGCCAGCCTCTTAACCGGCCGCGCCGAATGGGGGCAGGAAGCGTAGCAAGCGGTCCAAGGTCGCGATGAGGCGCGCAGCCGTACTTGAGTACGGCGAGCACCGCAGTCGCGAGATTGGAGCGCGCAGTAGCTTCATGCCCCCATTTAGATGATGTCGAGGTTCTGGATGCCGGAGAGCATGTCCTTGTCGCCCCTGCTGCTCTTGAGCTTGATCTGCAGGCGCAGATCGTTCATGGAGTCGGCGTTGCGCAGGGCATCCTCGTAGGTGATCATGCCCTTCTCGTAGAGGTCGAACAGGCTCTGGTCGAAGGTCTGCATGCCAAGTTCGGCCGAGCGCTTCATGACCTCCTTGATGCCCGGGATCTCGCCCTTGAAGATCAGGTCGGAGATCAGTGGCGAGTTGAGCATCACCTCGACAGCCGGTACCCGGCCCTTGCGGTCGCACATCGGCAGCAGGCGTTGGGAGATGAGGGCACGCAGGTTGAGTGAGAGGTCCATCAGCAACTGGTGACGGCGCTCTTCAGGGAAGAAGTTGATGATCCGGTCGATGGCCTGATTGGCGCTGTTGGCGTGCAGGGTGGCCAGGCACAGGTGGCCGGTTTCGGCAAACGCAATGGCGTAGTCCATGGTCTCCCGGTCACGGATTTCGCCCATCAGGATCACGTCGGGGGCTTGGCGCAGGGTGTTCTTCAGGGCCGGCTCCCAGGAGTCGGTGTCGATGCCGACTTCCCGCTGGGTCACGATGCAGTTCTTGTGGGCGTGTACAAACTCGATCGGGTCCTCAATGGTGATGATGTGTCCGAAGGATTTCTCGTTGCGGTAGTCCACCATCGCGGCCAGTGAGGTGGTCTTGCCGGTGCCGGTGCCGCCGACGAAGATCACCAGCCCGCGCTTGGACATGGTGATGTCCTTGAGTACCGGGGGAAGGCCCAGGGAGTCGAAGGTCGGTATCTTCTGGGGGATGGTCCGCAGTACCAGCCCGACCTGCCCCTGCTGGATGAAAGCGTTGGCGCGGAAGCGCCCGATGCCCGGCGGTGAGATGGCGAAGTTGCACTCTTTGGTGGCTTCGAACTCCTGGGCCTGACGGTCGCTCATGATCACCCGGGCGAGTTCTGAGGTGTGGGTGTGGGTGAGTTGCTGGTTGGACTGGGGAATGATCTTGCCGTCGATCTTGATGGCCGGCGGAAAGTTGGTGGTGATGAAAAGGTCAGAGCCGTTCTTCTGCACCATGAGGCGCAGGAGGTCGTGCATGAATTTGAGTGCCTGATCACGTTCCATGGTGGGTTCCTGTTGCCGGGGTGGGCCGGCAGGCTGATGGGGTCTGCCGGGCTTCAGGCGGGGAAGCTGTCCTTGTTCTGGGCGCGCAGGCGAGCTTCAGAGCCCGCAACGATATTGCGCCTGACCATGTCGGCGAGGCACTGGTCGAGGGTCTGCATGCCGATGTTCTGCCCGGTCTGGATGGCGGAATACATCTGCGCCACCTTGTTTTCGCGGATCAGGTTGCGGATGGCCGGGGTGCCAATCATGATCTCGTGGGCGGCCACCCGGCCGGTGCCGTCCTTGGTCTTGAGCAGGGTCTGTGAAATCACGGCCCGCAGCGATTCGGACATCATGGCCCGGACCATGTCCTTTTCGTTGGCGGGGAAGACGTCGACGATACGGTCGATGGTCTTGGCGGCTGACGAGGTGTGCAGGGTGCCGAAGACCAAGTGGCCGGTTTCGGCTGCGGTGAGGGCCAGGCGGATGGTTTCCAGGTCGCGCATTTCACCCACCAGCACCACGTCCGGATCTTCCCGCAGGGCCGAGCGGAGGGCTGCGTTGAAGGACTGGGTATCGCGGGAAACTTCACGCTGGTTTATCAGGCAGCGCTTGGATTCATGGACGAATTCGATGGGGTCCTCGATGGTCAGGATGTGGCCGTATTCGTTTTCATTGACGTAGTCGACCATCGCCGCGAGGGTGGTGGACTTGCCTGAACCGGTAGGGCCCGTAACCAGCACGATGCCTCGGGGCTGATTGGCGATCTCCTTGAAGATCTTTGGACAATTGAGCTCCTCGAGAGACATGACCTTGGAGGGAATGACCCGGAACACGGCTGCCGCACCGCGGTTCTGGTTGAAGGCATTGACCCGGAAGCGTGCCAGGTTGGGGATCTCAAAGGAGAAGTCGGTCTCAAAGAACTCCTCGTACTGCTTGCGCTGGGAGTCGTTCATGATGTCGTACACCATGCCGTGGACGTCCGTGTGGGCAAGGGCCGGCAGGTTGATCCGGCGCACGTCGCCATGGACCCGGATCATCGGCGGCAGGCCGGCTGAAACGTGCAGGTCGGATGCCTTGTTCTTGACCGTAAAGGCCAGCAGTTCGGTGATATCCATCTTGGGGGCTCGCGGCAGGGCAGGGATTGTCGGGCGGAAAATCGGGCTCGGGCCCGATGCTATACTCAACGGCCCCGACTGCCCAGAAAATGAGCTTTGGAAGATTATAAATCAGGCATATCCGCACGCCTGCAAAACATCGCTGAGCGTATCGCACAGGCTGCCGCAGCATCGGGCCGTGATCCCTCCGAGGTCCGGCTGCTGGCGGTCAGCAAGACATGGCCGGCCGAGAGCCTGCGAGAGGCCGCCGAAGCCGGACAGCGGGCGTTTGGCGAGAGCTATGTGCAGGAGGCCATCGACAAGGTCGATGCGCTGGCGGGCCTGGGGCTGGAATGGCATTTCATCGGCCCCTTGCAGAGCAACAAGACCCGCCCGGTGGCGAATGCCTTTGCGTGGGTGCATTCCGTCGACCGCCTCAAGATCGCCCAGCGCCTGTCCGAGCAGCGGGATGTGCATCTGCCGCCGCTGCAGGTATGCATCCAGGTCAATGTGAGTGGTGAGGCGAGCAAGAGCGGTGTCAAGCCGGAAGCGCTTCCGGAACTCGCCAACGCGGTGGTGCAGCTACCCCGTTTGCGGTTGCGGGGCCTCATGACCATCCCCGAACCGAGCACTGACGTGGCCTTGCAGCGGGCGCGCTTCGCGGCGCTACGCCACCTGCGGGATACCTTGAACAGCGCAGGTATGGGTCTCGATACCCTTTCCATGGGCATGTCGGATGATCTGGAGGCTGCGATTGCCGAAGGTTCGACGATGGTCCGCGTGGGCACGGCGATCTTCGGATCCCGGGCCTGACCCAACCCTTATTCCTACAACGGTGAAATGATCCGATGAAAATTACTTTCCTGGGGGGCGGCAACATGGCTGTAGCCCTGATCGGCGGTCTGCTCAAGCAGGGTTTCAAGGCGGCGGATGTGCAGGCGATCGAATTATCGGCCGAAGGGCGCAGCAAGCTCGAGACGGGCTTCGGCGTGCGCGCGGTGGAGCAACTCGATGATCAGGCGCTCGCCTGCGATGTGCTGGTGCTGGCGGTGAAGCCCCAGCAACTGAAGGCGGCGGTGGCGCCCATGGCGGGCCGTCTGACAAACCAGGTCGTGGTAAGCATCGCTGCCGGCCTGCGTCTGGCTGACATCGGCCGCTGGCTAGGTGGATACGATGGCCTGGTGCGTGCGATGCCCAATACGCCGGCGCTCATCGGAGCCGGAATCACCGGGCTGTTTGCCAACCCCGGCGTCAGTCTGGCAGGGCGTGAAGCGGCGGAGCAGGTGCTGGCGGCTGTCGGAAGTACGGTTTGGGTCGACGACGAGGCGAAGATCGACAGCGTCACCGCCGTCTCGGGCAGTGGGCCGGCCTACGTCTTCCATTTCATCGAATGTCTGCAGGCGGCTGGCGAATCCATGGGTTTCGACGCCGCCACGGCGCGCAAACTGGGCATCGATACGGTGCTGGGTGCGGCGAAGCTGGCGGCTGCCAGTGACGAGTCTCCCGCGGTCTTGCGTGAGCGGGTCACCTCGAAGGGGGGTACCACGGCAGCGGCCCTGGCCTCCTTTGCCGCGGATGGCTTTCCGGCCATCGTGGAGCGGGCGGTGCTGGCTGCCGAGGCCCGGGGTCGTGAGCTGGGCGAACAGCTCGGCCGCGACTGACGGAGGGCGGTCATGCTCGCAAGTCTTTTTCTGACGGTTGTCGAAACCCTGGGTGGGCTGCTTTCGGGTGTGCTGCTGGCCCGTTTCGTGATGCAGTGGCAGCGCATCTCCTTCCGCAACCCCATCGGCCAGTTCGTGGTGGCTACCACCGACTGGCTGGTGCTGCCGCTGCGCCGCTTCATCCCCGGCCTGGGTGGGCTCGACCTGGCCAGCCTGCTGCCAGCCTGGGTGGTGCAGGTGCTGGTTGTCTTCGTGGCTTTAGGTGTACGCGGCATCCTCGGCGTGGCAGACCCCCTGAGTCTGTTGGTGGTGATGTGGGGTGTAGGCCTGCTTGAAACCGTTAAGGTGGCCCTCTACCTGCTGATGGGCGTGGTGCTGATGTCGGCGGTGCTGTCGTGGGTCAATCCCCATGCGCCGATGGCGGGTCTGATCAACGCCCTGGCTGAACCCTTCCTCCGACCTTTCCGGCGGGTGATTCCGCTGATCGGTGGTGTCGATCTGACGCCGATTGCCCTGTTGCTGGTGCTCCAGGTGCTCCTCAGTGCGCTGGCCATGGGCAAGTACATGCTTGTGGGCTTGGCCTGACCCCAATGGGCTGGATGGTGCAGGCCGGGGATGGCAGCGTGGTCCTGATGCTGCATATTCAGCCCGGTGCCCGAAAGACCGAGGTGGCGGGTCTTCACGGCGATGCCTTGAAGATCCGGCTTGCTGCGCCACCCGTGGACGGCAAGGCCAATGCGGCGCTGCTGGCCTTTCTGGCCAAGGCTTGCAGCGTGCCGAAATCCGCGGTCTCGCTGCTCAGCGGTGAAACGTCCAGGAGTAAGCGGGTGAGAATCGTCGGCGCTGAAGTGTCGGTGCTGGAGGCGCTGGCCTCAGCCTGACGCTCTCTGGGTGGTTCCCGTACGCTCGACGCGGCTTTCCTTTACCAGTTCGATGAATTTCTGCAGCCCTGCCGAAGGTAGACGGCGGCTGGGGTAATACAGGAAGAAGCCGGCTTCCGTCGGACGCCAGTCGTCCAGCACGGTTTCAAGCCGGCTGGCCGCCAGGCTGGCTCGCGCCGTTTCTTCATAGACATAGGCCAGGCCCAGGCCATCTTCGGCAGCGCGAAGCATCAGCGGCATTTCTCCCGCATCAAGGGGGCCGCTGACGTCCACCTCCAGTTTTTCTCCCGCTTTTTCGAACTCCCACCGATATCGCGCCCCACTCGGGAAGCGAATCCCGATGCAGCGATGCCGGCTCAGCTCGTGGGGGTCGGATGGACGGCCTGCCTGGGCCAGGTAGGCGGGCGCACCGACTACCACAAAGCGCTGGGGTGGCCCCAGGGGGATGGCCACCATGTCCCGATCCAGGCTTTCCCCAAAACGCACGCCAGCGTCAAAGCCGCCCTGAATAATGTCCACAAAGGCGTCGTCAGCCACGATCTCCAGGCGCATGCCCGGGTTGGCGAGCAGGAAGCGGTTGGCGAGGGGCGCCAGGACATGCTCGGCAGCATGGCGCGGGGCATTTAAGCGCAGTGTGCCCACCGGCGAGTCCCGGAAGGCGTTGAGTGTCTCAAGGGCGCTGTCGATGTCCAGCAGCGCCGGGGCGAGGCGGTCAAGCAGGCGCTGCCCGGCCTCGGTGGGGGCTACGCTGCGGGTGCTGCGATTGAGCAGCCGCACACCTAAACGGCCTTCCAGTCCCCGCAGGCTGTGGCTCAGGGCCGACGGTGAGACACCCAGCTCTGTTGCCGCCCGACGGAAACTGCGCAAACGGGCAACGGTGGCAAAAGCCTGCAGGTCGGTGAGGCGGTTGCGATTCATATTGATGAATTTATCTCAATAGCCCATGGTCGATTGTGTGGATTGTTGCATGAGTAGGGGCGGCGTAGCCTGCTTTGCGTTGTCCGCCTTTCAGACTGGAGAATCTCAGTGACTGCAGAATCCATGGACCTGGCCGGTAAGGCCATTCTCGTAACTGGTGCGTCGTCGGGCATCGGGGCCGCCACCGCGCTGGCCCTTGGCAGGGCGGGCGCCCGGGTGGCACTTGCCGCGCGGCGCGTCGATGCATGCGCCGAGCTTGCGCGGCAGATCGAGGCAGCCGGGGGCGAGGCGCTGGTGCTCGGAATGGACGTCAGCGTCGAGGCCGAGGTTGGCGCTGCGGTCGCTGCCACCGTGGCCCGCTTCGGACGACTCGATGGTGCCTTCAACAACGCCGGCGTGCTGGGGCCGGCGGGGCCGCTGCACACCCTGGAGACAGCTGACTTCGAGAGTGTGATGCGGACCAACATGTATGGCGTGCTGTGGTCGATGAAGCATGAGATTGCCGCCATGCTGGAAACGGGGGGCGGGGCGATTGTGAATACCGCTTCCATCGTGGCGCAGGTCGCGTTTCCCGGCGTGGCGGCGTACACCACCAGCAAGCATGCGGTGCTGGGGCTCACCCGTAGTGCCGCCCTGGACTATTTTCGGCTGGGTATTCGCGTCAATGCGGTGTGCCCCGGGCCGGTGGAAACGCCCATGGCGGAGATCGGGTTCGGTAGCCTCGACGGCCTGCGCACGGCCAGTGCGGGCTTTCCGGCCGGGCGGGCAGGACGTCCGGACGAGATTGCCGGGGCAGTACTGTTCCTGCTGTCGGGGCTGGCCAGTCACGTGAGCGGACAGGGGCTGATGGTGGATGGCGGTTTCACCGTTCAATGAGGGATGGGAGCATGAAGCATCGATACCTGGGGCAGGCTGGTGTGGCGGTGTCGGCCATTGGCCTCGGCTGCATGGGCATGAGCGAGTTCTACGGGGCGAGCGATGACGGGGATTCTCTGCGGACGCTCGCCCGGGCGGTGGAGCTGGGGGTGTCGCTCTTCGATACCGCGGATACCTATGGCTTCGGCCACAATGAAAGTCTGCTCGGTCGCTTTCTGGCCGATGGGGGGGCCGCCCGACGTGCCCGTGTGCGCATTTCCACCAAGTTCGGCATCGTTCGCGAAGCGGGATGCTACGAGCGCCGTATCGACAACTCGCCGGGGTATGTGCGGGCGGCGTGCGAAGCATCCCTGCGCCGCTTGGGCGTCGAGCACATCGACCTGTATTTCTGCCATCGTCGACATCCCGAGGTGCCCCTGGAGGATATGGTCGGAGCCATGGGGGATCTGGTCAAGGCGGGGAAGGTGGGGCAGATCGGGCTGTCGGAGGTGTCCGCCGAGACCTTGCGGCGCGCCCATGCCGTGCATCCGGTGGCGGCAGTGCAGAGCGAGTATTCCCTGTGGTCCCGGGAGCCGGAGGAGGGCGTGCTGGCGGCCTGCGCCGAAATTGGTGCGAGCTTCATCGCCTATAGCCCCCTGGGGCGCGCCTTCCTGACGGGCCGCCTCAAGCTGGATGAGCTGGCCGAGGGCGATTTTCGGCGGGCTAATCCCCGCTTCGAGGCGGAGGCGGCGGCAATCAACCGCCGGCTGGTGGACGGGCTGACGGAGTTTGCGGCGCGGCATCGGGCAAGCAATGCCCAGATTGCCCTGGCCTGGTTGCTGGCGAAGCATCCCCATGTGATTCCCATTCCGGGGACGCGCCGTCCGGATCGCCTGGCGGAGAACATGGCTGCAGCGGATCTGATGCTCTCATCCGCGGAGCTTGCCGAACTGGATGCCCTGTTCCACCCGGAGCAGGTGGCCGGGGCGCGCTACCCCGAGGCCGGGATGGCCGGGATCGAGTAGATCCGGGCGGCGGGCACCCGGGTGCTGCAAAAAAAACGGCGCCCTCCAGGGGAGGGCGCCGTTCCGATGTCCTGCTTTGCCGGGCTGAGGCAGTGTTACTCCATCGCCTCGTACAGCGGCAGGGTCAGGAATTCCGGGTATTCCGGGGTCAGGGACATCTTGTCGAAGATCTCGGCGGCCTGGTCGTAGCTGGCGGTGTCTTCGCCCTGGGCGGTGACGGTGGCCTTCACCTTGGCGAGCTCCTCGGCGATCATCGGACGCACCATCTCGACGGTGACCTTGCGGCCGTCATCCAGGATGCCCTTGGGCGACACAACCCACTGCCACACCTGGGAGCGGGAGATTTCGGCGGTGGCCGCATCTTCCATCAGGTTGTGGATGGGCACGCAGCCGTTACCGGCCAGCCAGGAGCCCAGGTAGTGGATGCCGACGTTGATGTTGTTGCGCAGGCCGGTTTCGGTGATCGGGGTGGTGGGGCGGAAATCCAGCCACTGCTCGGGGCCGAACTTGCCTTCCACCTGCTTTTCCCACTGGTTGGGCTTTTCACCGAGCACCTTCTGGAACTCTTCGGCGG
>NZ_JBIJDC010000013.1:0-64978 GCF_044344315.1 Zoogloea sp.
GTTCCGCGTATGCCACCTTGCAGCCTCTTTCCATGTATTAATATCTGTTGTCGCTATATGTTTAAACTATAGGCAAAAAAACACCGATGTCAATTTATATGTAGCGAAATTCAACGCCCGCTCTATTAGCCACAATCCAGTGACAAGCGTGTTGATGACCAACCATGTCCACCTGCTGCTCTCCGCCGACAGCACCGCGGCGCCGGGACATTGATGAAGTCGCCCGGCCAGCGCTACGTGCAGTATGCGAATCTCACCTATCAGCACAGCGGCACCTTATGGGACAGGCACTATCGCTCTTGCCCGGTCAATCAGGAGGCCTACCTGCTGGCCGGTCAGAGCTACATCGAGTTCAACCCAGTCCGAGCCGACATGGTGATGCATCCGGCGGACTACCCATGGTCTCAAGCCACCGTGCAAATGCCGAGGGTGAGGCCAGCCCGCTCATCCAAGTGCTCGGGCTCTATTCGGCATAGGTGCAGGATGCGGCACGGCGGCAAGCGGCGTATCGGGCGCTGTTCCGGCACGAAGTGGAGCCCGCACTGGTGGATCAGATTCGGCGAGCGACGAATGGCAACTTTGTGCTGGGTGACGAGCGCTTTGCCAGGGAGATTGAGGCGTTCATTGGCCGCAGGGCAGTGCCGGGAAAGTCGGGACGACCGCGCAAGCGCGCTGAACCAGAGCCCTGAGCCTTACCTGATGGGTGACACCAGGGTGAATGTCAATCTTTGACATAGCCTGATAGGATGGCAGCTCTTGATCAGGAGGCGCGAATCATGGGCATGAACGTCAACCTCACCCCTCAGCTTGAGGAGATGGTTCGAGCAAAAGTCAGCTCCGGCCTGTACACATCCGCGAGCGAGGTCGTTCGGGAGGCACTCCGCCTGATGGAGGAGCAGGACCGTATGCGGGAGGCAAAACTGGAGGAGCTGCGTCGCGAAGTCCGCAAGGGACTGGAGAGTGGGCCGAGTGAAGCCTGGGACGCCGCGGCACTGAAAAAGAAGGCGCGCGCTCAAAAAGCAGCCAAGTCGGACGCTGCGTGAATGGCGCGCGTCACGCGTCGCCCCCAGGCAGAAGCCGACATTCTCGATATCTGGAGCTACATCGCAGAGGACAGCGTTGTCGAAGCAGATCGCTGGGTCGATCACCTGGACGAGAGCCTGACCCTGTGGGCGACGCAACCCGAGATGGGACGGGCTCGTGATGAGCTGTCACCCGGGATCCACAGCCTTGCTTTCGGCCGGTACGTCGTTTTCTTCATGCCCCTGCCCGACGGGATTGATGTTGTTCGGGTTCTGCATGGTTCCAGGGATCTCGACGAGCAGTTTCGGTAATTGACAGGGAAAACTGCAGGCGGCCCCCAGTTTTGCCCCGAGTATCCCCTCGTCTGGCGCTGAAACCAGCCTGGCGCTCCTTGATCGGGGCACCTGAATCCGTTTGCCGCCTCAGACCGCCCAGCTTCCGTCCGCGCGCAGCATCGACAGATCAACGTACTTCGACCCGGCATGGTTGCCGGGTGAGAACTTCACCCGATAGCCGCCGACATCGACATTGGTGTTGTTGAGCGCTGTCAGCAGCCCGTCCGGACCGTTGGCGCGCTTGAGCACGTCCGTCATGACCTTGGCTGCGATGAAGCCCTCCAGCGCGACCGGAGTCACCGCGGTGCCGGCCGGGAGCATTCTGGCGAATTCGCTGAAGATGCCCACGCCCTTGAGCGGTACCACCTGGCTGACCATTACCCCGGTTTTGTCCTTGCCCAGCGCATTGGCCAACGAAGTCGGGCCGACAAAGCTGATGCTGGCAAAGCTGGCCGGGCTGCCCATGGCGCGCGCCTGTTTGATGAAGGCTGCAGCTGTGCCATAGGTGGAAACAATCACAACGAGATCCGGGCTGGCCGGCAGGATGGCCTTGAGCGCAGCCTCGACATTGGCCGAGTTGCGTTCGACCGTACCGGTCGCCACGACCTTCGCCCCCCGACTGCCGAGCGCCTTGACCACCCCGTTGAGACCCGCCTGGCCATAGGCGTCGTTCTGATAGACCACGGCAAACTTGCGTTGAAAGAGGTCCCAGAAATGCTGAACCAGATGCTCCGTCTCCTCGAAATACGAGGCGCGAATATTGAAGATCAGCGGATGATTCGGATTTCTCAGCGCTTCAGCCCCGGTGAAAGGGGCGATAAACGGCAGATTGGCCTGCTCGAAAATGGGTTTGGCTGCCAGCGAAGTCGGCGTGCCAACGTAGCCGAACAGCGCCGCGACGTTCTTCTTGACGAAGGCATCGGTATTGACCTTCGTCCGCTCAGGCTCATAGCCATCGTCGAGGGTCTCGAGGCGAATGTTGCGTCCGGCAATACCGCCCCGGGCGTTGACGTAGTTGAACCAGAGCAAGGCACCATCCCGCATTTCGACCCCGAGATCCTTGGCCGGCCCGGAGAGGGGCGCCGACTGACCGAGGACGATATCGCCCGGAACGGAAAAAGCCCTGCCGCTGGCCAGCGCGAGGGGAAACAATGCACCCGCATTCAGAAATTGACGACGATTCATGATTTACCCCGCGACCTGCAACAAAAACGATTTTCACGACAAAACCCGGATACTCCAGAGCAAAATTTGACAAGGGCAGCCAGAGGCTGCGCCCTGGCTCATGCCAGAAAGCTACCCAAGCGAGCAGCTACTGGCAGCTTAAAGCATGCCTCAAGGTCATGCTGATCCGATCGACTCTTGCTGAACCGGCAGCTCGCAGGCGGTTGATTTTGAATGACCCGATGGGTGAGGCTGAAGGGGTTCATGGGACGCGCAGAGGGCGGCTGGAGGGACAGTGGGGGCGACTTCAGTCGCCCGCGGACTTTGATAAACGGCATGCCGGTGATCGACGCGGGGGTGGGCGACTGAAGTCGCCCCTACGGAGAGACCGCATGACGGTCAGACGACGCGTCCAACGGAGAGAATTAGGTTCATTCGACCGCGGACGCCGATCAAAGGCAGGCCGATGATTGAGCGCGCGGAGATCACGTGAACTCGACCCCACGGGAGAGAGCCAGACGCCTTGAATGAAAAATCCCCCCGTTGAGCCACAGACAGAAAAAAGCGCCCTGAACGGGCGCCATCGGGAATAAGCACAGGCGGAACCGGGGCATCAATGGTGGTGCTTGTGGTCCATCGGCGCGGCGGCGGTCAGGTCGCGGACTTCGGCTTTCACCTCCACGTTCTCGACCTTCTTGTCCTTGCCTTCCACCTTGAGGGTGATGGGCACCACTTCGCCCTTGCTCAGGGGCTTGTTCAGGTCGATGAGCATGACGTGATAGCTGCCGGGCTTGAGTTCCAGGGTCTTGCCGGCCTGCACCTCGAGGCGCGGCAGGGCGCGCATCTTCATCACGTTGTTGTCCATGACCATCTCGTGCAGTTCAACAACCTTGGCGGCCGGGCTGGCGACGCCGACCAGGGTGACGCCGCTCTTGCTGTTGAGCTGCATGAAGGCGCCGGTGGCCTTCTGGGCGGGAACGGTGCCGCGCACCCATGGGTCCTTGATTTCCAGATCGGCAGCAGAGACGCCGACAGACAGCAGGCTGGTCAGCGCCAGGGCGGCGATTTTGTAGGCAATGCTCACGGCAGACTCCTTGAATTGAACGGACAGCAGCTTAACGCGGAGCGGGCATCGGATGGGCCCTGGCACGGCCGGCTGCGACCTTTTGCCGCGGCGACCGCCGTGCAACGCATGCTTACAAAGCCCGGGGGCACTTTTGGCGGGCATGGGCCCTCTGAGTCGCTGTCCTTTACCCACCCCGGGAGACCTGCGCCATGTTCAAGAAGATTGCCGCCCTCTATGCCCTGATCCGCAAGGATGCCGCCATCCTGTGGTTCGCCCTGCGTCACCCGGCCCGGCCGGCATGGCTGCGGCCGTCGGTGGCCATGCTTGCCCTGTACCTGCTGTCGCCCATCGACCTGATTCCCGACGTACTACCGGTGATCGGCCTGGTGGATGATCTGGTGCTGATTCCGCTGCTGGTGTCCTGGTTGGTGCGCATGCTGCCCGAGGCCCTGCGCCGCGGTTATGCCGACGCCGCCCGCACCGTGGATGTGGTGCCGGTCAGGACCAGGTGACCGTGGCCGCCAGCAGGTAACCGGCGCCGTACACCGTCTTGATGAGCTTGGCGTGCTGAGGGTTTTCCTCGAAGCGCCGGCGCAGGCGGGAGATGCGCAGGTCGATGCTGCGGTCCAGGGCGGAGACATCGCGCCCGCCGAGGAGTTGCTCGCGGGTGAGGATGTGGTTGGGATGGGCCAGCAGCACCGACAGCAGCTGGGCCTCGGCGGTGCTGAGGGTTTCCTGCTGGCCGGCGGGATTGATGAGGGTGTTGCTGCCCGGTTCGAAACGCCAGCCGGCAAATTCGGCCACCCGCTGGGCCGGGTCGGCGGGCAGCACCACCTGGCCCGGATAGCGGCGCAGGATGCTGCGCACCCGGGCGATCAGCTCGCGGGGCTCGAAGGGCTTGACCACGTAGTCGTCGGCTCCCAGCTCGAGGCCCATCACCCGGTCGTAGATGTCGCCGCGGCCGGTGACCACCAGCAGGCCGCAGGTGTGCTTGCCGCGCATCTGCTGCAGCACGGCCATGCCGTCCATGTCGGGCAGGCCCAGATCAAGGACGACGAGATCCGGCGCGCGCTGGCGCAGGCCATGGAAGAAGGCCTCGGCGGTGCGGAACAGCTCGGTGCGGTAGCCGAATTTTTCCAGGGTGTCGGCGATGAGGCGGGCAATGGCCGCCTCGTCTTCGACCACGTAGATGAGCTCGGGGCTGCGGGTGGTAGGCATGACGGGGGAGCTTGGCTCAAGCGCCCAGCGGACGCAAGGCCGCCAGCAGCTTGTCCCGGGAGAAAGGCTTGGCCAGCAGGGGCAGGTCGGGGTCCTGGTCGAGCCCGCCGGCGTGGGATTCGGCAAAACCGCTCATCAGCACCATCGGCAGATCGGGCCTGAAGCGCCGCACGAAGCGCGCCAGGGCACGGCCGTCCATCACGCCGGGCATCACCACGTCGGAGATGACCAGGGCGATGGCCGGGATGTTCTCGACCATGTCGGCGGCCTCGGCGCCGTTCTCCGCCTCGACCACGGCGCAGCCCAGCTCAGCCAGCTGCATGCGCACCACGCTACGCACGTCGGCGTCGTCCTCGGCCAGCAGCACCAGCTTGCCGGCCAGGTCGGCGGCATCCACATCCCGCCCCGCCGGCAGCAGGGCTTCGGGCGCGTCCTCCTCGACCCGCGGCAGCAGCAATGCCACTGTAGTGCCCCGGGCCTGGCGGCTGCGGATGCGCACCCCACCCCCCGACTGCTTGGTGAAGCCATACACCATGGACATGCCCAGGCCGCTGCCCAGGCCGAACTGCTTGGTGGTGAAGAAGGGCTCGAAGACTCGCGCCAGGGTGCTGCCGTCCATGCCCATACCGTTATCGGTGACAGCGATCTGAACGTAGTCGCCCGGGGGCACCTCCAGGTCGGCGGCGGCGTGGACGCCCAAGTGCTCGAGGGATGATTCTATGCGCAGCTCGCCGCCGTTGGGCATGGCATCGCGGGCGTTGAGGGCCAGGTTGAGCAGGGCGTTCTCGAGCTGGTGGGCATCCACCATGGCCACCAGGCAGGGCTCGCGGCTGGCCGTGCTGACGGCGATGGTGCTGGGCAGGGAGCGGCGGATGAGCTTGGACATACCGAGGATCAGCTCATTGACCTCCACCGGCTTGGGCTCGAGAGGCTGGCGCCGCGCAAAGCCGAGCAGACGGCGGATCAGCTCGGCGCCCCGGTTGGCGGCGTGCATGGCCGGCTCGACGAAGTTCTCGGTGAGGGGGTCGTCGGGGTGATTTTCCTTGAGGGCCACCAGATTGCCGATCACCACCGTGAGCATGTTGTTGAAGTCGTGGGCGAGGCCGCCGGTGAGCTGGCCGATGGCTTCCATCTTCTGGGCCTGGGCCAGGGCGGCCTGGGTGCGGCGCTGCTCGGTGACATCCACCGAATGCACGTAACCGCCCAGCACGGTGCCATCGGGGGCGATGTCGGGTACGAGGGTGCTGCGGGCGCGGGCGGGATTGCCGTCTCGTCCGGTGAGCTGGTATTCGTAAGTGACCCGCTCGCCCGCCAGGGCCCGGGCCACATAGGGCTGCACCACGTCGAAGACCTCCTGCCCGACCACGTCCTGGATCTTGCGCCCTTCCACCTGATCGGCCGACCAGCCGAACCACTCGGCATAGCCCTTGTTGGCGTAACGGTAGGCCCATTCCCGGTCGAAGTAAGCGACGGCGGCGGGGATGGCATCGGTGATCTCGCGCAGGCGCTGCTCGCTTCGGCGCAGGGCCTGGGTGATGGCCTTGTTGCTTTCGATGGCGGCCGTCAGCTCCTCGTTGGCCCGGGTCAGGGCCTCGGTGCGGGATTCGATGTGCTCCTCAAGCTCCGCCTGGTGGCGCGCGATCTGCTCGGCGGCGTGGCGCTGGTCGGTGATGTCGGTGTAAACGGTGATGAAGCCCTGGTGGGGCAGCGGAAAGCCACGGATGGACAGGATGCGACCGTTGGGGCGGACACGCTCGGTGACATGAGGCTGAAAGCTCCGGGCGCGGGCCACACGTTCGGCCACCTGTGCGGCCGGATCACCGGGGCCGTAGTCGCCCCGTTCGGCGTTGTAGCGGATGAAATCCTCAAAGGACACCCCCGGCCGGGCCAGGCTCTCGGGAAAGTCGAGCAGACGCAGGAAAGTGGTGTTCCAGGCCACCATGCGCAGGTCGGCATCGAACACGGTGACACCCTGATCCAGCAGGTCCAGCCCGGCCCCCAGCATCTCCTGGTAACGCCGTTCGAAGGACAGCTGAGCATCGTCGCCCATCCCGCTTGCCGTTTCCTGGTACCCGTTCATTGCCGCTCCGCAGACGCATTCTTGTGCATTGATTCTAGCCACAGGCCGGCCGCCCAAAGGGGGCCGACAACATTCAGTACATTTTCACGAAAGTTCCGACAACTTTCTTTGCGATTCTTCGCCCCGATCCCCGGCAGTCCGTCACGGACGCCACAAAGGGGAAGGCCCCAGAGCCACCGCCTCAACAAAGTAGTGGCGTCAAAAGTCAGGAGGAGAAGAAGGTGTCGAACAACCCGTATGACCGCGGGCTGGATAAGTGTGCAGCCAACCACGTCCCGCTCTCACCGCTGTCCTTTCTTGAGCGCACGGCACAGATCTACCCTGATCGCCCGTCGGTGATCCATGGCGCCCGCCGCTTCACCTGGCGCGAGACCTATGCCCGCTGCCGCCGTCTGGCCAGCGCCCTGACCAGCCGTGGGATCGGCCGCGGCGACACCGTGGCGGTGATGCTGCCCAACGTGCCGGCCATGGTCGAAGCCCACTTCGGCGTGCCCATGACCGGCGCCGTGCTGAACACCCTCAATACCCGCCTCGACCCGGAAGCCATCGCCTTCATGCTCAGCCATGGCGAGGCCAAAGTGCTGATCACCGACCCCGAGTTCGCTGCCATCATCGCCCCGGCGCTGGAACTGCTGGAAGGGCCCAAGCCTCTGGTCATCGACGCCCTGGACGCGGAGTACCCCGTCACCACCCGCCTCGGCGAAATCGAATACGAGGACTTCCTGGCCAAGGCCGACCCGGAGTTCAAGTGGTCCCTGCCCGCCGACGAGTGGGACGCGATCGCCCTCAATTACACCTCTGGCACCACCGGCAACCCCAAGGGCGTGGTCTTCCACCACCGCGGCGCCTACCTCAACTCGGCCTCCAACATCATCAGTTGGGGCATGCCGCAGCACGCGGTGTACCTCTGGACCCTGCCCCTCTTCCACTGCAACGGCTGGTGCTTTGCCTGGACCTTGGCCGCCAACGCCGGCGTCAATGTGTGCCTGCGCAAGGTGGACGTAGCCCTGATCTACGAGCTGATCCGCACCCACAAGGTGAGCCACTTCTGCGGCGCTCCCATCGTGCACGGCATGCTCATCAACGCTGCCGAGGGCCTGCGCGCCGGCATCGAACACAAGGTGTCGGCCCTGATCGCGGGCGCTGCGCCCCCCGCCGCCATCATCGAAGGCATGGAGCGCATCGGCTTCGACATCACCCACGTGTACGGCCTGACCGAGACCTACGGCCCGGCGTCCGTGTGCGCCAAGCACCCGGAATGGGATGACCTGCCCATCGCCCAGCGCGCCGAGCGCAACGGCCGCCAGGGCGTGCGTTACCACATGCAGGAAGCCATCACCGTGCTCGACCCGCAAACCATGGAGCCCGTACCCGCCGATGGCGAGACCATGGGCGAGATCATGTTCCGCGGCAATCTGGTGATGAAGGGCTACCTGAAGAACGAGAAGGCCACTGAGGAAGCCTTTGCCGGCGGCTGGTTCCACACGGGCGATCTGGCCGTGCTGCACCCGGACGGCTACGTGAAGATCAAGGACCGCTCCAAGGACGTGATCATTTCCGGCGGCGAAAACATCTCGTCCCTCGAAGTGGAAGACGTGCTCTACCGCCACCCCGCCGTGATGACTGCCGCCGTGGTCGCCAGGCCCGACGAGAAATGGGGCGAGGTGCCGGCCGCCTACATTGAGGTCAAGGAAGACGCCAAGGTCACAGTGGAGGACATCATCGCCCACTGCCGCGAACACCTGGCCCGCTACAAGGTGCCCAAGCACGTGGAGTTCTGCGTCCTGCCCAAGACGTCCACCGGAAAAATCCAGAAGTTCGTACTGCGCCAGCAGGCCAAGTCCAGCTCGGCCATTGAATAAGCCCACGGAGACAACAACATGAAGATTCTCGTACCGATCAAGCGGGTCGTTGATTACAACGTCAAGATCCGCGTCAAGGCCGACCAGAGCGGCGTCGAGCTGGCCAACGTGAAGATGGCCATGAACCCCTTCGACGAAATCGCCGTCGAGGAGGCCGTGCGCCTGAAGGAAGCCGGCAAGGCCACCGAGGTGGTGGCCGTCTCCGCCGGCACCACCCAGTGCCAGGAAACCCTGCGCACCGCCATGGCCATCGGCGCCGACCGGGGCATCCTGGTCGAGTCCGACGCCGACCTGCAGCCCCTGGCCGTGGCCAAGCTGCTCAAGGCCATCGTGGACAAGGAGCAGCCGAAGTTGGTGATCCTGGGCAAGCAGGCCATCGACGACGACTCCAACCAGACCGGCCAGATGCTCGCCGCCCTGCTCGGCTGGCCCCAGGCCACCTTCGCCTCCAAGGTCGAAGTGGGCGCTGAAAGCGTCCAGGTCACCCGCGAGATCGACGGCGGGCTTGAAACCCTCTCCCTCCCCCTGCCCGCCGTCGTGACCACCGACCTGCGCCTCAACGAGCCGCGCTACGCCACCCTGCCCAACATCATGAAGGCCAAGAAGAAGCCCCTCGATACGGTGCAGCCCATCGATCTGGGCGTGGACGTGAGCCCGCGCCTGACCACCCTAAAGGTGGTCGAGCCGGCCGCCCGCGGCGCCGGCATCAAGGTGGCCGACGTGGCCCAACTGGTTGAGAAGCTGAAGAACGAAGCCAAGGTGATCTGAGCGCTTGGCGTTACGACGCAAGCCGAGACTGCAAGCCCTGTAGGGGCGAATTCATTCGCCCGCGGACTTCGATCCGCCGACTGAGGGCGACTGAAGTCACCCCTACAAAACCGGAGACAAAGAACATGCCTATCCTCGTCATTGCCGAACATGACAACGCCGGCCTGAAGGCCGCCACCCTCAACACCGTCACCGCCGCCGCCAGGCTGGGCGCCGACATCCACGTGCTGGTGGCCGGCGCCGCCTGTGGCGGAGCTGCTGACGCCGCCGCCAAGCTGGCCGGCGTGGCCAAGGTGAAAGTGGCCGACGCCGCCGCCTACGCCAACCAGGGCGCCGAGAACATCGCCGCCCTGCTGGTGGGCGTCATCCAGGCCGGCGGCTACAGCCACGTGCTGGCCCCCGCCACCACCTTCGGCAAGAACATCCTGCCCCGCGTCGCCGCCCTGCTGGACGTGGCCCAGATCTCCGAGATCGTGGCCATCGAATCCGCCGACACCTTTGTGCGCCCCATCTACGCCGGCAACGCCCTGGCCACGGTCAAGTCGTCCGATGCCATCAAGGTGATCACCGTGCGCACCACCGCCTTCGACGCCGCCGCCGAGGGTGGCAGCGCCGCGGTGGAAGCCATCGCCGCCGGTACCGACCTGGGCCAGAGCACGCTGGTCGGCCGTGAGCTGACCGTCTCCGCCCGCCCCGAGCTGGGCGCCGCCAAGATCATCGTCTCCGGTGGCCGCGGCCTGGGCAGCGGTGACAACTACCGGGCCGTGCTGGAACCCCTGGCCGACAAGCTGTCGGCAGCCATGGGCGCCTCCCGCGCCGCGGTGGATGCGGGCTTCGTGCCCAACGACTACCAGGTGGGCCAGACCGGCAAGGTCGTGGCACCCCAGCTCTACATCGCCGTGGGCATCTCGGGTGCCATCCAGCACCTGGCCGGCATGAAGGACTCCAAGGTGATCGTGGCCATCAACAAGGACCCCGAAGCCCCGATCTTCCAGGTGGCCGACTACGGCCTGGTGGCGGATCTGTTCGAAGCCGTGCCC
Source organism: Zoogloea sp. (assembly GCF_044344315.1). Lineage (GTDB taxonomy): Bacteria > Pseudomonadota > Gammaproteobacteria > Burkholderiales > Rhodocyclaceae > Zoogloea. The sequence continues at coordinate 10,557 of NZ_JBIJDC010000013.1, forward strand.
CAGCTGGTGTCCGCTCTCTGAACCCATAAGGGCATTGGAAGGGGAAACCCCTGTAGGGGCGACTTCAGTCGCCCTCGGACTCCGGTCAACGATCCGCGCTCGCTTTGCGCGCCGATGGGCGACTGAAGCAGCCCCTGCAGATCAGCCCCTGACTCTCCCCCGCAGTACCTGATAGCCCAACCCAATTCCACCGAATTCGCAAGGAGCATTCCATGAGCACCTACGTCGCCCCCGTAAAAGACATGCTGTTCAACATGAACGAGCTGGCCGGCCTGCAGGAGATCACCACCCTGCCCGGCAATGAAGACGTCTCGCTGGATCTGGTCGAGGCCATTCTCGACGAGGCCGGCAAGTTCGCCACCGAAGTCGTGGACCCGCTCAACCCGGTGGGCGACAAGCAGGGCAACAAGTGGGACAACGGCGTGGTGACCACTGCCGACGGCTTCAAGCAAGCCTATGCAACCTTCTGCGAGACCGGCTGGAACGGCATGCCCGCTTCCACCGAGTTCGGCGGCCAGGGCCTGCCGGTGACCGTGTCCACCGCTGTGCTGGAAATGTGGAAGTCGGCCAGCATCTCCTTCTCCCTGTGCCAGATGCTGACCCTCGGCGCCGTGGAAGCCATTGCCCACCACGCCACCGACGAGCTCAAGGCCACCTACCTGCCCAACATGGTCTCCGGCAAGTGGACCGGCACCATGAACCTCACCGAGCCCCAGGCCGGCTCCGACCTGGCCGCCATCCGCAGCAAGGCCGAACCCCGCGGCGACGGCAGCTATGCCATCACCGGCACCAAGATCTTCATCACCTGGGGTGAGCACGACATGGCGGAGAACATCATCCACCTCGTGCTGGCCCGCCTGCCGGACGCGCCCCCGGGCGTGAAGGGCATCTCCCTGTTCATCGCGCCGAAGTTCCTGGTCAATGCCGACGGCAGCCTGGGCGAGCGCAATGACCTGATCTGTGCCTCCATCGAACACAAGATGGGCATCCACGGCAGCGCCACCGCCGTCATGTCCTTCGGCGACAAGGGCGGCGCCATCGGCTACCTGGTGGGCGAGGCCAACCGCGGCCTCGAGTACATGTTCACCATGATGAACCACGCCCGCCTCAACGTCGGTCTGGAAGGCGTCGGCGTGTCCGAGCGCAGCTACCAGCATGCCCTGGCCTACGCCCGCGACCGCATCCAGGGCCGCATCGTGGGCGACAAGAGCGGCGAGAAGAAGCCCATCCTGCACCACCCGGATGTGCGCCGCATGCTGATGGACATGAAGACCCGCACCGAGGCCGGCCGTGCCATCGCCTACTACGTGGCCGGGTGCATGGACCGGGCCAAGAGCCATCCGGACGCCGATGTGCGCGCCGCCAACCAGCGCCGCCTGGAGCTGCTGACCCCGGTGGTCAAGGGCTGGTGTACCGAGAACGCCCAGGGCATCACCTGGAACGGCGTGCAGGTGCACGGCGGCATGGGCTTCATCGAGGAAACCGGCGCAGCCCTCTACATGCGCGACGCCCGCATCATCACCATCTACGAAGGCACCACGGCCATTCAGGCCAATGACCTGATCGGCCGCAAGACCGCCAAGGAAGGCGGCAAGAGCATGCAGCAACTGCTCGCCGACATCGCCGAGACCGGCGCGGCCCTGCGTGCCTCGAATGATCCGGCCCTGAAGTCCCTGGCCGACGCCCTGGGTGACGGCATTGCAGCCCTGGACGAAGCCACCAACTGGCTGCTCGCCAACTACGAAGCTACCCCCCAGGCCGCCCACGCCGGCTCGGTGCCCTTCCTCAAGCTCACCGGCATTGTTGTCGGCGGCTGGCTGATGGCCCGCTCCGCGCAGATCGCCGCCGGCCGCCTGAACGAAGCCGATGGCGACTTCTACAAGGCCAAGATGGCCACCGCCGCCTACTTCGCCAAGCACGTGATCCCCGAAGCCAACGCCTACCGGGACGCCATCGTGAATGGCGCAGACGCGGTGCTGGCCCTCGAGGAAGCGCTGTTCTAAGCCATCTGCCAAACCCCGGGGCGCCCCGGGGCGCGACGGTAGGGGCGACTTCAGTCGCCCATCCGCACGTAAATCAACGCTCTTCGTTGATCAAAGTCCGAGGGCGACGGAAGTCGCCCCTACAAGTCGCCCCAAATTCGGCCGCCCCAATACGTAACTGCAGCAACCCAGTTTCCGGAGAAAACAGCAATGACGCGTGAAGCGATGGAATACGACGTGGTGATCGTCGGCGCCGGCCCCTCGGGGCTGAGCGCGGCGATCCGCCTGAAGCAACTGGCCGAGAAGGCCGGCGCGGAGCTTTCGGTGTGCGTCGTGGAGAAGGGTTCCGAAGTGGGCGCCCACATCCTGTCCGGCGCCGTCATCGAGCCGCGCTCCCTGGAAGAGCTCTTCCCCGACTGGAAGGAACGGGGCGCGCCGCTCAACACCCCGGTCAAGGAAGACCGCTTCCTGTTCCTCACCACCGACAAGGCCTACAAGCTGCCCACCCCGCCCCAGATGCACAACGACGGCAACTACATCGTCAGCCTGGGCAATGTGGTGCGCTGGCTGGGTGAGCAGGCTGAGGCTCTGGGTGTCGAGATCTATCCTGGCTTCGCCGCCTCCGAGGTGCTGTACCACGCCGACGGCTCGGTGAAGGGCATCGCCACCGGCGACATGGGCGTTGAAAAAAACGGCGAACCCGGCCCCAACTACCAACCCGGCATCGAGCTGCACGCCCGCCAGACGGTGTTTTCCGAAGGCTGCCGCGGTTCCCTGACCAAGGGCCTGTTCAGCAAGTTCAATCTGCGTGAAGGCGTCGATCCGCAAACCTACGGCATCGGCATCAAGGAGCTGTGGGAGGTGCGCCCCGAAGTGCACCAGCAGGGCCTGACCATGCACACCGTGGGCTGGCCGGTGTCGTCCGACGTGTATGGCGGCTCCTTCCTCTATCACCTGGAAAACAACCAGGTGGCGGTGGGCTTCGTGGTGGGCCTGGATTACAGCAACCCGCATCTGTCGCCCTACGAGGAATTCCAGCGCTTCAAGACCCATCCGGAGATCCGCAAGTTCTTCGAGGGCGGCCGGCGCATTGCCTATGGCGCCCGGGCCCTCAATGAAGGCGGCTTCCAGTCGGTACCCAGGCTGAGCTTCCCGGGTGGCCTGCTGATCGGCGACACGGCGGGCTTTCTCAACGTGCCCAAGGTCAAGGGCACCCACATGGCCATGAAGTCCGGCATCGAGGCGGCCGAAGCGCTGTTTGCCCACCTCACGGCCGAAGGGCAGACCGGCCACGAGTGCCTCGGCTACCCGGAGCGCCTCAAGCAGAGCTGGCTGTGGGACGAGCTGCACGAGGTTCGCAACATCCGCCCGAGCTTCCGCTGGGGCCTGTGGGGCGGCATCGCCTACAGCGCCATCGACACCTACCTGCTGAAGGGCAAGGCGCCGTGGACCCTGCGCCACCACGCCGACCACACCCAGCTGAAAAAGGCCTCGGAGTGCACGCCCATCGTCTATCCCAAGCCCGACGGGAAGATCAGCTTCGACCGACTGTCTTCGGTGTTCATCTCGGCCACCAACCACGCCGAAGAGCAGCCCTGCCATCTGCGCCTGAAGGATGCGTCGGTGCCCATCAGCACCAACTTGGCCCTCTACAACGCCCCGGAAACCCGCTACTGCCCGGCCGGCGTGTATGAAATCGTCGAGGACCCGAGCGGCCCGCGCATGCAGATCAATGCCCAGAACTGCCTGCACTGCAAGACCTGCGACATCAAGGACCCGACCCAGAACATCGATTGGGCCGTGCCGGAAGGCGGCGGCGGCCCCAACTACCCAAACATGTAATCAGCATGTGGCAGCACCCGGGGGAGAACAGCACTCACCCCAAGACCATAACTACACGGAAAAACCTTCAACCACCTTCCCAGGAGGAATCATGTCAGCGGAGATCTACAAGAAAGTGCGGGCCAACCCCCGCTTTGCCGAGCTGGAGGGCAAGCGCAGCCGCTTCGCCTACCTGCTCACTGCCATCGTGATGGCGTCCTACTACGGAATGATGATGCTCGTGGCCTTCGCCCCCGAAGTCCTGCGCACCCCGATTTCCGAGGGCGGCATGCTCACCATCGGCGTGCCCATCGGCGCCGCCATCATCATCGGCTCCTGGCTGCTCACCGGCTGGTTCGTCAGCCGCTCCAACGGCGAGTTCGACCAGATGAACAACGAAATCATTCGGGAGGCCTCCAAGTGATCAAGCACAAGCACCTCCTCAGCGCTGCCCTGTTGGCCCTGGCCAGTGCCAGCACCCTGGCTGCCGACGCCGTCGGCGTGGCCCAGAAGCAACCCCTCAACCTGACCGCCATCGGCATGTTCTTCGTGTTCGTGGTGGCAACCATGGGCATCACCTACTGGGCGGCCAGCCGCACCAAATCCACTGCCGACTTCTACACCGCCGGCGGCGGCATCACCGGCTTCCAGAATGGCCTGGCCATCGCCGGTGACTACATGTCTGCCGCTACCCTGCTGGGCCTCTCGGCCATGGTCTTCGCCAAGGGCCTCGACGGTTTCATCTACGCTATCGGCTTCTTCGTCGGCTGGCCGGTGATCCTGTTCCTGATGGCCGAGCGTCTGCGCAATCTGGGCAAGTTCACCTTCGCCGACATCGCCTCCTACCGCCTCGACCAGGGCACCATCCGCACCTTCGCCGCCTTCGGCTCGCTGACGGTGGTGTGCTTCTACCTGATCGTGCAGATGGTCGGCGCCGGCCAGCTCATCAAGCTGCTGTTCGGCCTCGACTACGCCACCGCCGTGGTCGTGGTGGGCGTGCTGATGGTGATCTACGTGACCTTCGGCGGCATGATCGCCACCACCTGGGTGCAGATCATCAAGGCCTGCCTGATGCTCTTCGGTGGCACGGTGCTGCTCTTCCTGTCCCTGAGCCAGTTCGGCTTCAGCCTGGAAGCCGTGGCCAAGAAGGCGGTTGAAGTGCACAAGGAGGGTATCAAGATCATGGGCCCCGGCTCCCTGATGGCTGACCCGATCACCGCCGTGTCCCTGTCCCTGGGCCTGGTCTTCGGCACCGCCGGCCTGCCCCACATCATGATGCGCTTCTTCACCGTGCCGAATGCCAAGGAGGCCCGCAAGAGCGTCTTCGTGGCCAGCGGCTGCATCGGCTACTTCTTCATGGTCGTGTGCGCCCTGGGCCTGATCGCCATCACCATCGTCGGCACCAACCCCGAGTACTATGAAGGCGGCAACCTCGCCGGCAAGATGCTCGGCGGCGGCAACATGCCGGTGATGCACCTGTCCAAGGCGGTCGGCGGCAACCTGTTCCTGGGCTTCATGTCTGCCGTGGCCTTCGCCACCATCCTCGCCGTGGTGTCCGGCCTGGCCCTGGCCGGTGCATCGGCCATCGCCCACGACATCTATGCTCGGGTGATCTGCAAAGGCACGGCTACCGAAAGCCAGGAAATGCGCGTTTCCAAGATCGCCACCATCGGCCTGGGCGTCGTCGCCGTGCTGCTGGGCATCCTGTTCGAGAAGCAGAACATCGCCTTCCTCGTCGGCCTGACCTTCGGCATCGCCGCCTCCACCAACTTCCCGATCCTGATCCTGTCCATGTACTGGCGTGGTCTGACCACCCGCGGCGCCCTTCTGGGCGGCCTGGCCGGCCTGATCTCGGCGGTGACCTTCGTGGTGCTGTCCAAGGCTGTGTGGGTGGTGGTGCTGGGCAATGCGCAAGCCATCTTCCCGTACGAGCAACCCGCCCTGTTCTCGATGCCCCTGGCCTTCTTCTTCACCTGGCTGTTCTCGGTGACCGACAGCAGCGCCCGGGCCAAGATCGACAAGGCCGGCTTCGACGACCAGTACGTGCGTTCCCAGACCGGCATCGGCGCCGCCAGCGCCAGCGCCCACTGAGGCACTCCACAAGGCTTATCTTTCCTCCCCCTCGAGGAACTTTCGGGCGCCCACGGGCGCCCGCTTTTTTTGGGTGCGCGGATCAGGGGATGGGGAGAGTGCAAAGTGCGGGGGTCGAATGAATTCGACCCCACAGAAGCATCAGCGCACGCCAAAGCCATGTGAGGTCGAGGTCAATCAGCCTGGCGGTGCCAGGCGGAGGGCCAGCCGGTGAAAGACCGCGGGCGGATGAACTCCGCCCGGCAGGGATAGGCAAGGATCAGCCCCGGCAGTACCGGAGCAGACGCCCCCTGTAGGGGCTGCCGTCATCAAGCGGTGCGTCGATGATGGCTTCAGTGAGACTGAAGCCGGCCAGCACCATGGCCTTGTTGAAGGCCGAGCGGTTCCCCCGATTCGGGTCGACGATCAAGACCTCGGCCACAGGCGCTGCGTGGAACTGGATGAAGGTGGCGAGTTGCTCGGGGTGGCTGCGCTCATACAGCACATCGCTGCCGATAATGAGATCGAACTCACCAAGCAGGGGGTTGCTGCACGCCCAGTTGCCGGTCTGATACTTCAGTTCGGGCAGGTCGTTGAGCAGGAGATTGGCGCTGAGAAAGCCGGATGTGAGGGGATGGCAGTCACTGGCGGTGATGTTGCCACGACGCCGGTGGATCACCAGGCTGGCGAGTGCCAGACCACAGCCGATCTCCAGGATGCGCCGGCCACACAGTTCGCGGACCTGCATCAGGTCAGCAAGCTTGCGCGCCGAGGGCCAGACCTGCCCGAAGAGTGGCCAGGTAGCCGGGGAGATTCCCACGGCGGCGGCCTCACCCAGCGGGTCGGAATACTGCTGGCGGTCGAGCAGGGAGCGGATTTCCAGATCCGGACCACCCACCACGCCCACCTGCTGGAATTTCACTTCATAGCCGGGCATCAAGCAGATCAGCGGCGACGCTGGGGCGCCGGGCCACTGCCACGACCTTCGAGGTGCCGGAAGGTGATGCGGCCCTTGGAGAGATCGTAGGGCGAGAGTTCGAGGGATACCTTGTCGCCAGCCAGAATGCGGATATGGTGCTTGCGCATCTTGCCACCGGTGTAAGCCACTAGCATGTGACCGTTGTCCAGCGTGACGCGGAAGCGAGCATCAGGCAGCACCTCCATGACAACGCCTTGCATTTCAATGAGATCTTCCTTGGCCATGGCCATGTCTCCTTATAGATGAAAAAGAAAAAGCCCGGCATGAACCGGGCTCATTCATGAGGAGGCGGGCCTGACAACATCTCAGAAGCTCGTCACCTATCAGTGCTCCTGACCGACACGGATGCCGGACAGGCTTCACGCGGCGGATTACTCGGCCGGGCGGATGTTCGAAGCTTGCTGACCCTTCGGGCCGGTGGTGACGTCAAACGTCACGCGCTGACCTTCGGTCAGGGTCTTGAAGCCGGAGCCTTGAATAGCGGAGAAGTGAGCGAAGAGATCTTCGCCGCCAGCTTCCGGGGTGATGAAACCGAAGCCCTTGGAATCATTGAACCACTTCACGGTGCCAGTTGCCATTTTGAATATCCTTTAAAAGAAAAAGCAGGGACGTGCCCTGAGGGTAGGGCGAAGCTCAAGACGGCGGGGTGATGAAGGGGGACTGCCGCAGGACTGCGGGTACTGAACCACACAACAACAACACTACTTGAAGATCGCGAGCCGTACTTTGCACTGTATCCGCCGCTAAAGCAAACACTATTTTCATTGCGACATCCGGGATAGCCAGTACAGAAGCGCCTTGCACACCCCACCCGGGCCTCACCCCGCCCGCAGCATGACGACTGGAGCACTACCACCCTCGGCCTGGCAAAGGCGCGGATCTGCGACAATCCACCACATTCCACCCGCAAAAGAGAGGCGCTACATTTTCCCTCTGACTGGCAGATGCCACCCCCCGGGCGCATGCACACACCTCGACACCTGCCGGTCCTTTCGACCTTCTCTCCGGGGATAATCGCCTGATGCCCCTCCCCCTTGCCGCCCACGCCCCCTCCAGCCCCGCGGACGCCCTGCGGCGCCTGCTCAATCTGCGCTGGCTGTCGATCACCGCCATGCTGCTGGTGGTGGTGTCCGTGCCCTGGTTGCTTGACATCCCCCTGCCTGCGCGCGCCCTCCTGCAAGTGGTGGCCACCCTGATCACCATCAACCTGATTTCCCTGGTGCGCGCCAGGCGCCTGAGCGACCTGCGCCCGGCCGAGCTGTTCTTCCAGCTGAGCATCGACCTGGGTGCGTGGAGCGTCTTCCTGTACTTCACCGGGGGCGCTACCAACCCCCTGATCTCCCTGCTTCTGCCCCTGGTGGCCATCGGTGCGGCAACCCTCACCGCGCCCTACGCCTGGGCCGTAGCGGCCGAAGCCGTGGCGGCCTACTCGATCCTGTGGGACTTCAACGAACAACTCGACATCTACGACTCCGGCCTGGCCGTGCATTGGCACCTGGCCGGCATGTGGCTCACCTTCGCCCTCTCTGCCGGGGTGATCGTGTGGTATGTGGTGCGTATGACAGCGGCCATTCGCAGCCGCGACCAGGCCCTGGCAGAAGCCCGCGAGGCCCGCCTGCGCAACGAGCGCATCGTGGCCCTCGGCAACCTGGCCGCTGGCGCTGCCCACGAACTGGGCACGCCCCTGGGGACCATGGCCATCCTGGCCGGCGAACTGGCCCGCAACCCGGCCCTGGATGACGAAGTGCGTGCGGATGCCGAGCTCCTGCGCGAACAGGTCGGGCACTGCAAGGCCATCCTCGGCAACCTCACCCTGCGCGCCGGGAGTCTGCGTGCCGAGGGCGGCGAAGTGCTGGCCACCGACCTGTGGCTACGCGGCATCATCGAACGCTGGCGCAGCCTGCGCCCCCATGTGCCACTGACCACCACCTGCCAGTGCGGTGACCCCGCGCCGCGCCTGGTGGCCGACGCGACGCTTGAGCAGGCCATCCACAACATCATCAACAATGCTGCCGACGTGAGCCCCGACGGCGTGGAATGTGAAGTCGGCGTCGAGGAGGCACAGATCATTGTTCGTGTACTCGACCGCGGCCCTGGCGTCCCGGCCGGCTTTCGCCCAGGCGCGAACCGACACCAGGAAGGCAACGGCGACGGTCTGGGCATCGGCCTGCTGCTGGCCTTCGATGCGGTCGAGCGCTGCAGCGGCAGCATCACATTTTCGCCTCGCCCCGGCGGCGGAACCATCGCCACCCTCACCCTCCCCCTCTCAGCCCTTCGCCCATGACCCCGCAGGACGCCCCCCACATACTCGTCATCGACGACGACCCCGCCTTTAACCGCGTGCTCACCCGCGCCCTCGCCCAGCGCGGCTTCACCGTCTTTGGTGCCCAGGAGGCGGAGACGGCCCTGGCCCTGGCCCGGGAGCACGAGCCGGAATACGTGGTCCTCGACCTCAACATCGCCGGCAGCTCCGGCCTGCGCCTGATCGAGCCCCTGCTGGCGGTCAATCCGGACTGCCGGATCCTCGTGCTGACCGGCTACGCCAGCATCGCCACCACCGTGGACGCCATCAAGCTGGGCGCCACCCAGTATCTCGCCAAGCCCGCCGACGTGGACGCCATCCTGAAGGCGCTCAATGCCACCGACGTGATCATCTCCGAAGAGGAAATGGCATCCGGCCCGATGTCGGTGGACCGCCTCGAATGGGAGCACATCCAGCGGGTTCTCACCGAGAACGACGGAAACATCTCGGCCACCGCCCGTGCGCTTAAAATGCACCGTCGCACATTGCAACGGAAGCTGGCCAAACGGCCGGTCAAGGAATGAAACCAACGGAAGACCACGACGCACGTGTCCGCCTCGACAAATGGCTGTGGGCGGCACGCTTCTTCAAGCATCGCACCCAGGCCACCGAGGCGGTCGATGGGGGCAAGATCCAGCTCAACGGGATCCGCGTTAAGCCAGCGCGGGACGTGAAGATCGGCGACCGGATCGACATCCAGATCGGCGAGACGCATTTCTGCGTGAGCGTGAAAGGCATTGCCGACAAACGCGGCAGCGCCCCCATGGCCCAGGCGCTCTACGAAGAAACGGCGGAAAGCAGTGCCGCCCGCGAAGCCGCGCGGGAACAGCGCAAGCTCGCCGCCACACCGGGCTCCGATCTGCACGGCCGCCCCACCAAGCGCGACCGGCGCCAGATCGGGCGTTTCAGCGGCGAGTTTTAAGGAGCGTCCGAGCGGCCCCTACAGGCCCATGGCCAGCGCCAGGGGCAGAAAGGCCAGCGCCGCCACGTTGCCGATCAGGACGATGGACGCCACCTTCTCCGGCTCCTGGTGGTAGCGCTCGGCAAAGATGTAGTTGAGCACCGCCGGCGGCAGGGCGCCAAAGACCAACAGCAGGGCACGCTCCCGTTCGGGCAGGGGCACCACCAGCATGACGGCAGCGGCCAGCAGCATGCCGATCACCGGCCGTGCCACCGCGCCGATCAGACCCAGGCGGATCTCGCCGATACGGGACTCGGTGAGGCGTACGCCCAGAGCGAAGAGCATCAGGGGAATGGAGATCTCGCCGAGCATGCGGATGGCGATCATCGCCGGCTCCCACACCTCAAAGCCACTCAAGCCCACCGCCAACCCCGCCATGGTGGCCAGCACGGAGGGCACTTTCCAGATTCCGCCGAGCTTGATCTGGTGATCCAGCAGCCAGGCGCCGAAGGAGAAGTGCAGCAGATTGGAGACCATGAACATCACCACCGCCGGCGCCAGGGCCTGCTCGCCGAAGGCCAGCACGGCCAGGGGAAGCCCCAGGTTGCCGCAGTTGTTGAACATGATCGGTGGCACCAGGGTCTTCGGGGCGATGCCGAGGACCCGGGCCGTCAGCAGGCCGAGCAGGCCGGAACCGATCACCACCGCCAGAGTGGCCCCCAGCAGGGGCAGAAACTCGGTGATGTGAAAGGATTTGTTGGCCAGCGCCCCGAACACCAGGGCCGGCACGAACACGTCCATGTTCAGCTTGTTGGCGTGGGACAGGTCGGGCTTGGCCCGTCGACCGACCATGAAGCCGATGGCGGTGATGGCAAACAGCGGAAAGAGGATGGAGACAATGCGCAGCAACATGACCGGAAACCGTTGAGTCCGGACAGATGCCGGTAGAGACCCGATTGTAGAGCCGGCCCCTGGGGGCCGGCGTCGGGGTTTTCCCCCAGGGACTTACAGCACGTAGCGGGCCAGGTCTTCGCGCTGGGCCAGCATCTCGAGGCGGCCATCGACGAAGGCGGCGTCGATACGTACCGTCTGCGGGCCGGCCTTGCCGGCTTCGAAGGCCAGCTCTTCGAGAAGCTTCTCCATCACGGTGTACAAACGCCGGGCGCCGATATTTTCGGTCTTCTCGTTCACCTGGAAGGCGATCTCGGCCAGACGGCGGATGCCCTCCGGCGCGAATTCGAGGCTCACCCCGTCGGTAGCCAGCAGGGCTTCGTACTGACGGGTCAGGCAGGCATCGGTCTGGGTCAGGATGCACTCGAAATCCTCCACCGACAGGGAGTCCAACTCCACGCGGATGGGGAAGCGGCCCTGCAGCTCGGGAATCAGGTCGCTCGGGCGGGACAGATGGAAGGCTCCGCTGGCGATGAACAGGATGTGATCGGTCTTCACCATTCCGTACTTGGTACTGATGGTCGTGCCTTCGACCAGCGGCAGCAGGTCGCGCTGCACGCCCTGGCGTGACACGTCGGCGCCGTGGCTGTCGGAACGGGTGGCGATCTTGTCGATCTCGTCGAGGAAGACAATGCCGTTCTGCTCCACCATGCGCAGGGCTTCGGCTTTCATCTCCTCTTCATTGACCAGCTTGGCTGCTTCCTCGTCGGTGAGGAGCTTCATGGCTTCGCTGATCTTCAGCTTGCGGGATTTTTTCTTCCCGCCACCGATGTTCTGGAACATGCTCTGCAGCTGGCCGGTGAGCTCCTCCATGCCCGGGGGCGCGAGGATCTCGGCGCTCATGCCGGGCACCGCCACCTCGATGTCCACTTCCTTGTCGTCCAGCTCACCTTCGCGCAGCTTCTTGCGGAATTTCTGGCGGGTGGCGTTATCTTCCGGCGCGGCCGCTTCGGTACCAAAACCCACCGTAGGCCGGGCCGGCGGCAGCAGGATGTCGAGCACCCTGTCTTCGGCGGCGTCCTGGGCCCGGTCGCGGACCTTCTTCATGGCCTGCTCGCGGTGGGACTTGATGGCGATTTCCACCAGATCGCGGATGATCGTATCCACATCCCGGCCAACATAGCCAACTTCAGTGAACTTGGTCGCCTCTATCTTGATGAAGGGCGCGTTGGCCAGGCGGGCCAGGCGGCGAGCAATCTCGGTCTTGCCGACGCCGGTCGGTCCGATCATCAGGATGTTCTTGGGAGTGATCTCACTCTTCAGCGGTTCGGCCACCTGGGCGCGCCGCCAGCGGTTGCGCAGGGCCACGGCCACGGCCTTCTTGGCTTTGCCCTGGCCGACGATGTGCTTGTCGAGTTCGGAGACAATTTCCGGGGGGGTCATCTGGGTCATGGGAACATCCTGGGTGCAGAGCGGGTCTTTCCACCGGTCACGCAGCGCCGCCCTCGGCGAGGGCGGCTGGCGTCACGGCTTCAGCACCTCGATGGTGTGGCAATGATTGGTGTAGATGCACAGGTCGCCGGCGATGGTCAGGGACTTCTTGACCACCTCTTCGGGCGTAAGCTCGGTGTTCTCGATCAGCCCCCGGGCCGCTGCCTGGGCGTAGGCGCCGCCGCTGCCGATGGCCACGATGCCCTGCTCGGGCTCGAGCACGTCGCCATTGCCGGTGATGATCAGGGAGTTGTCCAGGTCGGCCACCGCCAGCATGGCCTCCAGGCGGCGCAGCGCCCGGTCGGTGCGCCAGTCCTTGGCGAGCTCTACCGCGCTGCGCACCAGGTTGCCCTGATGCTTCTCGAGCTTGGCCTCGAAGCGCTCAAAGAGGGTAAAGGCATCCGCCGTGCCGCCGGCGAAGCCCGCCAGGATGCGGTCCTGGTAGAGCTTGCGCACCTTGCGGGCACTGGCCTTGATGACGATATTGCCGAGGGTGACCTGGCCGTCGCCCCCCAGGGCGACGTGCCGGCCGCGCCGGACCGAGAGAATGGTAGTGCCGTGATATTGTTCCATCAGGCGGATATGGGGATCGAAAAAGCAATTACAAGCCCCACCCGGCACGCCATCAGGCGGCCCCCACAGCCCCCTCAGCCGCGCAGTTCGATGCGCGCCACCTGATGGAGACTCATCACCTGCATCAGGGCGGCAACCATGGAGTTGACGCCTTTCAGCACCACTAGGCGCCCCTGGGCATGGAGCTGGGAAACGATGTTGAAGAGGGTACCGGCCGAGACGAAATCCATGCGCCGTAGCTGACTGCAGTCCACCTCCACCTTGGTGCGCCCACTGGCAAAGGCCGTGATCTTGCGCAGCACCTCAGTATTCGGGCCGACGATCTCGCCGTCCAGGCGATAGACGTCACTGAGTTGCACGGCAAGAACCTCTGCACCAGCCTGGCTGGCGGTAAGCTCTGGAGGGGGCTCCCACGAGGGTGGCGACTCCTCGAAGGTCATGGCGTAATCAACCGCCAGTTCTTCGAAGCGATCATTCTGTTCGGTGTATTGCAGCACTTCCAGCAGCAGCAGCCAGACTGGCTTTTGTTCGGCCTTGCCAGGCGTAACCACACCGCCCAGGACCGCGGCGAGATGCCCGGCCCCTGCCAGGGACAGCTTGATCTTGGCCTTTCGCAGCCCGCGCACGGCACGTAGCAACAGTTCGGCACCGGCATTGTCCACGCCACGCAGGCGGCTCAGGTCGATGCGCAAGGCTCCGGTTCGCATGCCGATCTGGATGAGCTGGGCGAACTGCGCTGCTGCCTGGCCGTTAAGGATGCCGGAAAGATTGACGGTCTGAACCTTGGCTTCGGTGCCCTTGGCCCCCTGGGGAGAAAGGTCCAGCCAGGCGGGCGGGGAACGTTCGAACTCGGTGGCGTAGCTCAGGCTGAGCGCCTCGAAGCGCTCCCGGTGTCCGGTCAGGCGCAGCAGGTCGAGGAGCATGCCCCACAGGGTGAGCCGTGCATCGGCACCCCTGATAGTGTTCAAAGCGTGCTCAAGAACCGTCCGGGCGTCATCGTAGCCACCATTGGCGTACAGGATGGCAGCCTCTTCGGCAGAGGGAGACATTTCGTCGACCCCCTCTTCCACGTGAACCTTGTCGGCACACTGGGCCATGACGCGCTTCAGGTCGCCGCCGGCGATGGTGAAATCGAGGGACGAGGTTTCACTGTGGGACTTGCCCGGCAGCCGTGACAGGGGCGCTTGGGACAGTGGTGGCGGCGGAGGCGGTGCAGACGGGCGGGAACTGCCCTGGGCGGGATCGGTACCGACCCGGGGACGCGGTGCTGGACTTCCGGCAGCTGCAGGCTTCTTGCCGAAAAACGGTAGCGCCACTCCACACCCTCCAGTTTGATTTGTTCAGATTAAACAGGATAACACTCAACAAAGCATGAGCTGGCTGATTTACAAGCGGTCAGATTTCACACCCAGAGCAAGGATGATGACAACCAGAAGTAGCGCACAGACCGGACCAAAGGGCTGGTCAAATGCCAGGGACAGGGCAAATGCCAGGCTGTATCCGGCCATCCCGACAGCGGCCGCAAGACCCAGCCCGAAGCGCCAGCTGCGCCCGAAGCGATAAGCCACCAGAGGGGGGACGAAAACCAGTGCAAAAGCAGCCATTACCCCGATGCTGACCGTGGCAAGGGCGATCACCACTCCGGCCAGAAGATCGAAGAGCATCAGCCGGGGCCGCGCATCCAGCCCCCGAGCCTGGTGAAACTCGGGAAAGAAACGCGCCAACAGCAAGGGGCGATTGAGGCGCAGCAGCACCGGTACAGCCCCGGCGCAGACGAGAGCAACTGCCAGCAGATGCCCCTCACCCGTAAAGTACAGCTGGCCGTCGAACAGGGCATGGCCAGCCTGCTCGGCAAGGGGATGGTTGGCCACCAGGAGCACACCGCCCCCCCAGGCAAGCAGCATCATCAGAGCGTAGGCATTGGCGCCCGCCGCCGCGGCAAAACCCTTAGCGAGGGCGGCCAGCAGGGCCGCCAGGGCGCCACCGGCCAGCATCGGCCAGCCCAGCACCATGGCCAGCAGGGCCCCGGCCGAGGCCATCTGGGCAAAGGCCAGAGCGGCCAGCCACTCACCACGCAGACGCAGGTACATGCCGATCAGCGGCAGCAGGCCGGCCAGCAGCAGGCCGGTCAGAAACGGCACCCGGAAAAGCGGGTCGAAAAGCAGTTCGAGATTCATTGCCGCGGCGCCTCCACGGCCACACCCACCTCGATCACCCGGGTGCATACCCGGTCGATCAGGGCCGGATCGTGGGAGACGATGACGATGCCCTGGTCCGAATGCGCCCGGCCTAGCCAGTCGGCCAGGTAGTCCACGCCTGCCCGGTCGAGATTGTTGCTGGGCTCATCAAGCAGCACGATGTCGGCATGAGTGGCCAGGCAAGCCCACAGGCGCAGGAACTGGAGCTGCCCGCCAGACAGGCGGTCGAGCCGCCAGTCAAGCCGCTCGGCCAGCCACGGGGGCAGCCCGACCGGTGTAGCGCCGGTCAGGGCCAGCAGCTCCCGGCCGGTCAGGGGCACGCCGCGCAGGTCATCAAAGCCCTGGGCCTGATGGGAGATGGTCAGGCCCGGGGCCTTCTCGACACGCCCGCCAAACACTTTCACCCCTCCCCACAAGGCCTTCAACAGTGTGGACTTGCCAGCGCCGTTGGGGCCGGCAAGTCCAAGGATCTCGCCCCGGCGTAACTCAAAGCCCAGGGGGCCGGCCACCGGCGCGGCGTAGCCCGCCACCAGCCCAGTCACGCGAAGCAGGATCCCGTCCATCACCTCTCCTTACTTGAGACCGCCGAGCAGGCGCTGCACGGTATCGTCGAACAGGGCGGTCAGATCACCCGCGGCGGGGTTGCCGCCCACGGTGAAAGGCAGCACCACCACCGGGATGCCGGCCCGCTCACCAAGCCACTCAGATGCCGTCGGGCGGGAGTAGGCCGCACGCAGGATCATCCGGGCCGGGGTCTCCTTCTGGCGCGCCAGCAGGCCCGCCAGATGGGCGCTACCCGGCTCGACCCCGGGTTTGGGCTCCAGGGCACCCAGCTCCTTCAGCCCGAGCCAATCAGCCATGTAAGCAAAGGAACGGTGCTGCACCCACACCGGCACCCCCCGCAATGGTGCAGCCGCCTGCTCCCAGCGCCCCATGGCGGCCCTCCAGCGCTCGCTGAAGCGGGCCAGATTGGCCCCATATGCGCTAGCGCCAGCCGGATCAATGCGGCTCAGACGCGCGGCCAGGGCTTCGGCAACTTTGAGGATGTTGCGCGGATCTGTCTGAACATGGGGATTGCCACCAGGGTGTACGTCTCCATCGGCTCGGTCGAGTCGCGCCGGCACTTCGATCAGGCGCACCGCACTGGCGGCTTCGAAATAACCCGGCAGCCCCGGATGGATGCCCGCGTTGCCGGATTCCCGCAACACCACCGGCAACCAACCTATTTCCAGATCGGCGCCGGTGGCCACCACCAGCTGGCTACCCCGTGCCCGGGCGATGAGAGAGGGTTTCGCCTCAATGCGGTGGGGGTCCTGCAGGGCATTGGTGGCAGCAAAGACCTGGACTCGCTCTCCGCCGATTTCCTTCGCCAGCGCAGCCCATTCGGGCACCGTGGCAAAGACGTTGAGAGCAGCCGCGGCGGGCAGGGCCAGCAAAGTGAGAAGCACTGCGGCAAGACGCAGCATCAGCTTGGGAAACATGCTTGGACTCCTCAGAACTTGTGAGCGCCGTGGGCGCCGAGACTCATGATGTACTGCAGCCAGATCTGGTTGTCGGACTCGTCCCTGCGGGACTTGTCGCGGGCCAGTTGCAGACGCAGACGGGAGAACTCGGATGGGGACCAGTCCAGCATTGCCGACTGGCGGCTCGCGTTGTAGCCGGCCAGCAGGGGCAGGCCTGCCGGATCGAGGCTGCCCAGATTGGCCGTACCGCTGTCAAGCCAGTCGCCGCGCACACCCACGCGCCAGCGTGGCATGAACTGATACACCGCCTGGAGATAGCTGCCCGACTGGCGGAATCGAGCCGCCGAGCTGGCCTCGGTGAGGCCACCGATGTCGTAGTTCAGGTCACCGGTCTCACGCCGCTGGAAGTACTCTCCCTGCACCTTGAGGTTGGTGACGCTACTGTTGCCATTGGGCGCCCACTTGTACACGAAGTCGGCAATCCAGGTCTGGCTGCGGCCGGAAAAGCTGTGGGCGAGGGCCGTGCCGGTGGCGTCAGCGCCGTCCTCGAAGCCTCGCTCCCGCGGATTGGTGCGCACGTGGGACAGGCCCACCTGCCACGCCGATGAGGTGCCGATGTCGCCCCCGAGGTGCGCGAAGGCCGTCCACAGGCCGGCGCCATTGCGGTTGCGCTCGGCACCGGGGAATTTCTGCCCGCTGGCCACTTCCGTCCCGAGCTCGAGGAATAGATCGGTCGGTGCAACCCAGCGCAACTGCACGCCGTCGTTCTGCAGGCGGTAGCCGAAGAAGGCCTTGTAGGCCAGCGGCGCGTCGGCAAAGTCCCATTCGTGGGGGTGCTGCTGGTTGAGGTAGCCGACGCCGGACAGGAAGCGCCCGGCCTTTACCTTGAGCCCCGAAGACAGGCCCAGGGTTTCCACGTTGACTTCCTCAACCTCGACCACGCCTGCCCCATCGTCCTCGGCCAGTGCAAAACGGGCGTTGGCGCGGAACAGGTGATCCACATTGGCCGAGAAGGCCAGCTCAGACTCCCCGAGAGAGAAGCCCTTGCGGGGAGGGCCGACCTCACCGCCGGAGGGGATGAAACCATCGATGCGGTAGCCCCCCGGGTCGCGCTGGAAGCGGGTGAACTTGCTATCGATGATCAAGGACACGGACGGGTTGAAAGCACTCGCCGACACGGGGCGGCTGGCCACGCTGGCCGCTACAGCCTGGGCCTCGGCCGCCTGGGCCTCGACCTTGGCCACCGACTGGACAGCCGTGGTGGCGGTGGACCCGGCCGCAGCCGCGGCCGTGGCCGCGCCTGCCGCGCGCTGTTCGGTTTCGGCCAGCCGGCGCTCGAGGGCTTCGATGCGCTGCTGGTAGGAATCACGCAGCTCACGGAGCTGCTGACGAAGTTGTTTCAGATCGGCATCGGATGCCGCGGAGGCGACGGCCGGAAAGGCCGCAGCGAGGGCAACGCAAAGCGCGCCGGGACGAAGAAAAGACATGGCTCGGATCTCCTGGGATCGGTCCGTAAATGGGGTCTGCCGGCGCGGGCAGAGCCGGCACCGGTCATCACGAAAGGGACGGGATCAGGACGAAACGGGCGGGCCCCGGGCATGGGGCCGGGGCAGGCGCAAGGCACCGGGAACAAGATCGGAATCGGCCGGAAGGGCCAGCGCCGGAACATCGACGGCCAGCACCGGCACAGTCGGCGGCAGCACTGCAGCCAGATCGGCAGCGGCCAGACACAGCAGGCATGCGTCGTGGCGATCAGCAGCAGGCACGCCCCCATCCGGCGAGATCTGGAGGACGGTGTTTTCGGCCCGCGCCAGCGCCGCCAGATCGCCCATGTGACCAACGGCGTGGGCGGCGGCAAAGATCTGAGCACATACCAGCAGCAGCGCCAGTGCGCTGCGCAACAGGGCCGGGGAGCGGGTCGACGACTTCATGCGGCGCACGCCGGCTGCGCCGGGCAGAAGCAGGCGAAGGCTTGATCAACGATCTCCCGCGGGAGGTCGCGGACGATGAACACCAGGCGGGTGCTGCGTGCCTCGTCCGGCCAGGCGGGCAGGGCCGCCTCCGGATAGCGCAGGTGATGCACGCACTGGATTACGCGGGGCAGCGCCTCACCCCGGACATGGACGATGCCCTTCACGCGCAGCAACTGGTCGCCCTTGAGGCCTTGCAGCATGTCCAGCGCCGTGGAGAAATCGCCCCAGGCCACCGGAGTGTCGATGCGCACCACGAAGGCATGAACCGACGCGTCATGACGGCTGTCATCCGTCGCCGCTGCACGCCCCCGCGGGGTGTAGGGATGGGCGGCCGCCTGCGCCGCCACGGCCTCGTCGGCCAGCCAACGGGCCACATCGGCGTTCTTGCGGGCAGGGTTCCACAGACCGCAGTCGAGGATGGCTTCCGGGGCGACGACGCCCCTTTCGACGCGCAGCTGCGGCGCCCCGGGATTGAGCCCTGACAGGCACGCCGCCAGGCTCTCAAGCGCCGGACGGTCGGCCTGGTCGCACTTGGTAATAAGCAGACGATCAGCCATCGCCACCTGCTTGACGGCTTCGGGCTGGCGCGCCAGCTGTCCGATGCCGAACACCGCGTCCACCACCGTAATCACCCCGTCCAGGCGGAAACGCTCAGCAATGAAAAAATCCTGCATGAGCGTGAACAGCACCGGGGCCGGGTCGGCCAGGCCGGTAGTTTCGATGACGATGCGCTCCAGGGCCGGCAGTTCGCGACGCAGGCGCCGCATGAAGAGCGCCCGCAGGGTCCGCGTCAGGTCACCGCGGACCGTGCAGCACAGACAACCAGACTCGAGGAGGACAAGATTCTCGTCGATGTGTTCGACGAGGAGATGATCGATCGGCACTGCACCGAACTCGTTCATCAGCACCACCGTGCCCGCCAGTTCGGGCTGGCGCAGCAGGTGATTGAGGACAGTCGTCTTGCCTGCCCCGAGAAAACCAGTAAGCAGGGAAACGGGAATGCGAGGCACCGGGGCGGTCATGACATGCGTTGCCGTCCCGGCAGAGCCAGGCCGGGGATTACTCCCCGTACAGCTTCTGGGTGCGTTCGCGACGCTCCTGGGCGTCGATGGAGAGGGTGGCCGTGGGGCGGGCCAGCAGGCGACCGATACCGATCGGATCACCGGTTTCCTCACACCAGCCATACTCGCCTTCGGAAATGCGCCCCAACGCCTCGTCGATCTTCTTGAGCAGCTTGCGCTCCCGATCACGCACGCGCAGTTCGAGTGCGTGCTCTTCTTCCACCGTGGCACGGTCGGCCGGATCGGCGACGAGTTCGTTCTCGCGCAGATTGGCACCGGTGCTGGCGGCGTTCTCGAGCAGCTCGTCACGCATCCTGGAGAGACGGACCCGGAAGAACTCCAGCTGGGCCGGGTTCATGTAGTCGTCTTCCGGCATGGCCAGAATTTCGGCCTCGGTCAGCAGCTTGTCATTGCTTGTCGTAGTTGCAACCATGTCTCATTCCTCCCATGAATCGAATGTCGGGCACTGAGGCCCGGGCCGGCCCGGATTTCGGCCAGTTTCTCGACTCTTACAAGTCCTGCGGGGCATTCTGCCGCAAACAGCTTCGCGACACCTGTGCATCTGTTGTTCGGAACAATGCACAAAACGCACCAGTTCGCGCTCAAGGCCGCGATTCTATGCACAGGATTGCTGCAATTACAACGTCCGTTCGGCAAACCTGGACATCACGACCAACATTCTGAAACATTGAATGAAGCCCTGTGCTTCGGAACAGGGGGGGTCATACTGTAAAATGTTGCGATGCACGCATCGAAACATCCCTCACCAGACCAGCACAAACCCCGCTTCACGCTGCCGGTGCGGGTTTACTACGAAGACACCGACGCTGCCGGCGTCGTGTACTACCCCAATTATCTCAAATTCTGCGAACGGGCCCGTACGGAATGGCTGCGGGAAACCGGCTTCGGGCAGAAAGCCCTGGCCGCTGAACAGCATATCGTATTTGTCGTCCGTACCGTACAGGCCGAATACCTTCAAGCCGCCGTGCTCGACGACCAACTCGAGGTCGTCACCAGCATCGAGCGTCTTGGGCAAGCCAGCCTCGTTTTCGCCCAGAAGATCGTCCGCGACAGCCGGGTCATCTTTGAAGCCCTGATCACCATCGCCTGCATTTCGCTCGAATCCCGCAAGGCCGCCCCGATCCCCCCCGCTGTGCGCGCACAGTTCGCCACCTTGGTTTAATCCGATGAACGTCACTGAAGATCTCTCAATCCTGTCCCTGATCGCCAATGCCAGCCTGCTGGTCAAGTTGGTAATGGCCTTGCTGGGCACAGTGTCCTTCATGTCCTGGTACTGGATCTTTCGCAAGTGGTTTTCCATCCGCGACGCCAAGAAGAAGACCGATCTGTTCGAGCGCGACTTCTGGAGTGGTGGCGACCTCAACGCCCTGTACCAGAGCGCGGCCACCAGCCGTCACGAAGCCGCCGGCATGGAGCGCATCTTCGAGGCCGGCTACCGGGAGTTCGCCAAGCTGCGCGGCAAGAGCCTGGACCACGGTGCCGTGATGGATGGCGCCCGCCGTGCCATGCGCGCCACCTACCAGCGCGAGGTGGACGACCTGGAAGCCCACCTGGCTTTCCTCGCCTCCGTCGGTTCGGTCTCCCCCTATGTGGGCCTGTTCGGCACCGTGTGGGGCATCATGAACGCCTTCCGCGGCCTCTCCAACGTGGGCTCCGCCACCCTCGCCCACGTCGCCCCCGGCATTGCCGAGGCCCTGGTGGCCACGGCAATCGGCCTGTTCGCGGCAATTCCGGCGGTGGTGGCCTACAACCGCTTCGCCCACGACATCGACCGCATCGCGATCCGCTTCGAAAGCTTCACAGAGGAGTTCCTGAACATCCTCCAGCGCCAGCTGCGCTGACCGGAGCCCCGCCGCCATGCGTCAACGCCGCCTGATGAACCAGATCAACGTCGTGCCCTACATCGACGTGATGCTGGTGCTCCTCGTGATCTTCATGGTCACCGCACCGATGATCCAGTCCGGTTCGGTCAACCTGCCCAGCGTGGATAAAGTCCCCGCCCCGCCCACCGATGCCATGGTCGTGCAGGTCAAGCCCGATGGCGAGCTGGCCCTGCGACTGACCAGCGGCTCGCCCGAAAAGGCCCTAAACCGCAAGGATCTGATCAGTGAGGTGCAGGCCGCCGTGTCCGCCAACCCGGGCCAGTCGGTCATCATCGCTGCCGACAAGAACGTCAAGTACGAACTGGTGATGAACACCCTCAACGACCTGCGCAATGCAGGTGTAAACAAGGTCGGCCTGCAGACGCAGGTCGGCAAGTCGTCCCGATGAACCCAGCAATGCCCGCCAACGAGCGGGGCAAATGGTCGTCCCTGGCACTGGCTGCGGGGGTACACATCGCCCTCGGCATGTTCCTGTTCTACGGCGTACGCTGGCAGAACCGCCTGCCCGACGCCGTCGAGGTGGAGCTGGTGAGTGCGCCCCCGCCTGCCGCCGTGGTGGCACCGCCGCCCCCCGCGCCGGCCCCGCCTCGCCCTGCCCCCCGGCCAGCGCCCCCCGAGCCCGAGGACGAACCCGAGCCCGCCCCGCCGCCGCGCAAGCACCCGGATATCGCCATCAAGGCCCCCGAGCCCAAGAAGACACCACCCAAGCCGGTCAAGGAGGTCGAAAAGCCCCCAAAGCCGGAGCCCAAACCTGAACCGAAGCCCAAACCCGAGCCCAAGGCAAAACCTGAACCGGTGAAGGTCGAGAAGCCGGTCAAGCCGGTGGAAAAGCCCGTCAAGACCGACAAGAATGCCAAGGCCGACGCCGAGAAGGCCAGGGAGCTGGAAGACCGCCGCATGCGCGAGCTGATGGCGCGGGACTCGGAGAACATCAGCCAGTCCAAGCAGCTTCAGGAGGAACTTGCCCGCGTTGCCGGGGCCAAAGCCAGCGCAGCACGCAGCAAGGCCCAGGAAGCCTATGTGGAGAAGATCCGCGCCAAGGTGAAGGGCAACATCGTGCTGCCACCGGGTGTCAGCGGGGATCCGTTCGCGATCTTCTACGTGGACCAGCTTCCCGATGGCTCAGTGATCGAGGTGCGCCTCAAACGCTCGACCGGCAATGCCCAGCTTGATGCAGCCATTGAACGCGCGATCCAGAAATCCAGTCCGCTGCCCAAACCGGACAAACCGGAGCTCTTCAACCGCACGCTGGAGCTGAAGTTCTATCCGCTCCGCGACTAAACCCACGGTGAACCCACACCCATGACTCAACGCATCCTGACCTTCCTGCGCGGCACCGCCACCGTCTGCGCGCTGGCCCTTGCGTCCTCCCTGGCCCAGGCCCAGCTCTCCATTGAGATCACCGGCGCCGGCACCAACCGCATGCCGGTGGCCGTCGCCAGCTTCGAGGGCGAGCAGGCGCTCCCCAGAGCCGTCACCGACGTGGTGCGCGCCGACCTGGAGCGCAGCGGCCTGTTCAAGATGGTCGAACTCGGCCCCTCCCCAATGGGCGCCGACGCCCCGCCAGACTTCGGCCGCGTCCGCTCGCGGGGCGCCGATGCCTTCGCCGTGGGCACCGTTGCCCCGTCCGGCAGCGGCCGCTACCAGGTGCAGTTCCGCCTCTTCGATGCCGCCAAGCAGGTCAGCCTGGGCAGTCAGGCCATGGTGATGGCACCCAACCAGTACCGCACCACCGGTCACCGCATCGCCGACTTCATCTACGAGAAACTCACGGGCGAGCCCGGCGTGTTCTCGACCCGCATCGCCTACGTGCTCAAATCCGGCCCGCGCTACGAACTGCAGATCGCCGACGCCGACGGCAGCAACGCCCAGACCGCGCTGGCCTCCAAGGAGCCGATCATCTCGCCGGCCTGGTCGCCGGACGGCAGTCGCCTCGCTTATGTGTCCTTCGAAGCCAAGAAGCCGGTGGTCTACGTGCACTCCCTGGCCACCGGTCAGCGTAACGTGGCGGCCAACTTCAAGGGCTCCAACTCGGCCCCGGCCTGGTCGCCGGATGGCCGCCGCCTGGCGGTGGTGCTGACCAAGGACGGCCAGTCCCAGCTCTATTCGGTGAACGCCGATGGTTCCGGCGTGCAGCGTCTGGCCTCGTCGTCAGGGATCGACACGGAACCCGCCTGGTCCACTGACGGCTGGATCTATTTCACCTCTGATCGGGGCGGCAGCCCGCAGATCTACCGCGTACCGGCCGGTGGTGGTGACGCCCAGCGAGTCAGCTTCGAAGGCACCTACAACGTGAGCCCACGCCCGTCGCCCGACGGCAAGAGTCTTGTGTACGTCTCCCGCAACGGTGGCCGCTTCCAGGTCACCCTGCTCGACCTGAATTCCCGTCAGACCCAGATCCTCACCGACTCGGCCAAGGATGAATCCCCCAGCTTCGCCCCCAACGGGCGCATGGTGCTCTACGCCACCGAAGTGGGCGGACGCGGCGTACTCGCTGCCGTGTCGTCCGACGGTCGTGTCAAGCAGCGTCTGTCGGTACAATCCGGCGACGTGCGCGAACCCGCCTGGGGTCCGCAGCCGCGTAACTGACACTTATAAGAACCACACTCCTTCCCACCCCGCCCCTTGCTTGCTCCCGGAGCCCACACCATGAAGTGCACCCGCATCACCCTGTCCCTGATCGCCGTCGGCCTGCTGGCCGCCTGCTCATCATCCCCCTCCACCGAAGGCCAGACCGGCGCGGCCGTTGAAGACCGCTCCAGCGGTGCTGCCAGCTCCGGCGTTGACAGCAGCCGTGTCGTGCCGGTCGACGCCGGCGGCGCCAACGGCAAGAGCGCCTACCCCGAGCTCAAGGACCCCAAGAGCATCCTGTCCAAGCGGAGCGTGCTGTTCGACTACAACAGCTACGTGATCAAGGATGAGTACCGCTCGCTGGTTGAAGCCCACGCCAAATTCCTGACCAGCCACCCGTCCGTGAAGATGCTGATCCAGGGCAACACCGACGAACGTGGCAGCCGCGAGTACAACCTGGCCCTCGGTCAGAAGCGCTCTGACGCCGTCAAGAAGGCGCTGACCCTGCTGGGCGTGTCCGAATCCCAACTCGAATCGGTCAGCCTCGGCGAGGAAAAGCCCAGTTGCGGTGATGCCAGCGAATCCTGCTGGTCCGCCAACCGTCGCGGCGACATGCTCTATTCGGGTGAGTTCTGATGTTTCTCCGCCTTCTGCCCCGCGTGATGGCGGCCCTGCTGGCCGGGCTGTGCACCGCCCAGGCCCAGGCCGGCCTGTTTGACGACGAGGAAGCCCGGGCACGCATCAATGCGATGCGCGCCGAGCTGAGCGTCCGTCTCGACAAGCTGGAAGCGAGCTCCCGGGCCCAGCTCGAGCTCGCCAACCAGATTGATCTGCTGAAAGCCGAGATCGCCCGCCTGCGTGGCGAGAATGAGGTGCTCAGTAACGATCTGGCCAACGCCATTAAGCGACAGAAGGATTTCTACGTCGATCTCGACAACCGCCTGCGCAAGATCGAGACCCCCGCTACCAGCGCTGAGGCCCCCCAGGCTGCGCCAGTAGCGGCGGTCGACCCCGCCGCAGAGAGCCGCGACTACGAAGCGGCCCTGACCCAATTGCGCGGCGGCAAGTACAAGGAAGCAGCAGGCAGCTTCATCGCCTTCACCAAGGCCTACCCAAGCAGCAGCTTCCTGCCCAGTGCCCACTTCTGGGCCGCCAGCGCCCTGTATCAGCAGAAGGACAACGTCGGCGCAGCCGAGCACTACGGCAAGGTAGCCAGTCAATGGCCCGACGACAACCGTGCACCGGACGCCCTGCTCGGCCTGGCCAGTACCCAGCAGGCCCGCAACGATAATGTCGGTGCCACCCGCAGCCTGGAAAAACTGGTGTCCCGCTATCCAAGCAGTTCGGCCGCGCAGATTGCCAAACAACGCCTGAAGAAGTGACAAACCCGCCAGCCCCGCGCCCATCGGCCGGGGCTGTCAACGCAAGTCCCGCCATGCCTTCTACCGGTCGCCCCATCACCCTCCGCATCACCGAGATCTTCCACTCACTCCAGGGTGAAACGTCCCGGGCCGGCCTGCCCACGGTCTTCGTGCGCCTTACCGGCTGCCCCCTGCGCTGCAGCTGGTGCGACACCGAGTATTCCTTCACCGGCGGCACCACGCGCAGCCTCGACGACATCCTGGCCGAAGTGGCCTCACACCACTGCCAGACCGTCTGCGTGACCGGCGGCGAGCCGCTATCCCAGAAGAACTGCCTACCCCTGCTGAGCGCCCTGTGCGACACCGGCTACTCGGTCTCCCTGGAAACCAGCGGCGCCATCGACATCTCCGGTGTCGATCCGCGTGTATCGCGAATCATGGACCTCAAGGCGCCCGGCTCTGGCGAGGAAGCCCGCAACCTGCTGGCCAATATTCCGCTTCTGACCCTGCGCGACGAGCTCAAGCTGGTGCTGGCCAGCGAGGCCGACTACGAGTGGGCCAAGGCCCGGATCGCAGAATACAGCCTCACCCAGCGCTGCCCGGTGCTGCTGGCCCCGGTTCAGGGACAACTACGGCCCGCCGACCTGGCCGCCTGGATTCTCCGTGACCACCTGCCCGTGCGCATGCAGGTCCAGCTCCACAAGATCATCTGGGGCAACGAGCCCGGCCGCTGATTCCGGCCCGCTACGGTGCCCCGTCGACCGCCGGTCGACGTTACTATTTTCCGAAATCCCGGAGAGATCATGACTACCCCACGCCCCCGCGCCCTCGTCCTGCTCTCGGGCGGGCTTGATTCCGCCACCTGCCTGGCAATTGCCCGCGCCGAAGGCTTCGACGCCTATGCCCTGTCGGTCGAGTATGGCCAGCGCCATACCGCCGAGCTCGCCGCCGCCCAGCGCGTGGCCAAGGCCCTTGGCGCCACCGCCCACCGGGTCGCCCACGTGGACCTGGGCCAGTTCGGCGGATCGGCCCTCACCGACCCAAGCCTGGCCGTGCCAGTGGAAGGCCTGGAAGGTGGCATCCCCATCACCTACGTGCCGGCCCGCAACACCATCATGCTGTCGATTGCCCTGGCCTGGGCCGAGGTGCTGGAGGCCGACCATATCTACGTGGGGGTCAACGCCGTGGATTACTCCGGCTACCCGGATTGCCGCCCCGCCTTCATCAACGCCTTCGAAAGCATGGCTAATCTGGCCACCAAGGCCGGCGTGGAAGGGCACAAGCTGCACATCCACGCCCCGCTGATCGACCTGTCAAAGGCCGACATCATCCGCCGCGGAACGGCCCTGGGCGTGGATTACGGCCTCACCGTATCCTGCTATCAGGCCGATGACGACGGCCGGGCCTGCGGCCTGTGCGATGCCTGCCGCCTACGCCGGGCCGGCTTCGACGCCGCCGGCGTGGCCGACCCGACCCCCTACCGCTGAACCCGCAGCCCGGCCATGGACGCCAGCACGCCCCTGCCTCTCGACCCCGCCACCCTTACCTGGCTGGCCTTCGCCATCGGCGGCGTGTTCGGCTTTGCCGCTCAGCGCAGCAACTTCTGCACCATGGGGGCCATTGCCGACATCCTCATCATGGAGGACTGGACCCGCCTGCGCATGTGGGCCTTGGCCGCCGCCGCCGCCATCGCCGGCACTACAGCGTTGCAGATGGGCGGGCTGATCGACGTGCATGCTTCCATCTACACTGGCGCCCGCCTGCCCTGGCTGTCCCACCTCGTCGGCGGCGCCCTGTTCGGCATCGGCATGACCCTGGCCTCCGGCTGCGGTGCCAAGACCCTGGTACGGCTCGGCAGCGGCAACCTCAAGTCACTGGTGGTTTTCGTCTTCCTCGGCCTGTCCGCCTACATGACCCTGCGCGGCCTGTTCGGCGGCTGGCGCAGCGCCTGGCTGGACCCCGTCGTCGTTCAATTCGACACCCACCAGGATGTCCCCACCCTCATCGCCGCCCGCTTCGCCCTGGACATCCGCAGCGCCTGGCTGGCCTGCGCCGCGGTCGCGGCCGGTGGCCTCGGCCTGTTCGCCCTGTCGAGCCGGGAAATGTGGCGCCCCGCCCCCCTCCTCGGCAGCCTGGTCATCGGCGCCACCATCGTGGCCGGCTGGTATCTGAGTGGTCGCTTGGGCTACCTGCCCGAAGATCCGGAAACGCTTGAGCCCGCCTTCCTGCTCACCAACAGCGGGCGCATGGAATCCCTCAGCTTCGTCGCCCCCCTGGCCTACTCCCTAGACCTGTTGATGCTGTGGACCGACAAGAGCCGCAGCGTCACTCTGGGCATTGCCCTGACCCTGGGCGTCATTGCCGGTTCCCTGCTGGCGGCCCTGGCCACCCGCAGCTTCCGCATCGAGAGTTTTCGCGACGCCCCCGACCTCGCCCGCCACCTCGTCGGCGCCATGCTGATGGGCTTTGGCGGCGTCACCGCCCTCGGCTGCACCATCGGCCAAGGGCTGAGCGGACTGTCCACGCTGTCTCTCGGGGCGGCCCTCACCGTGGCCGCCATTCTGGCGGGAGCCAGCCTGTCGATAAAAATTCAGTTACGAAACGCTTGACGTAATCTTTGGTAGGGCTATAATGCGCGTCTCTTCCGGGGGGTCGGTAGCTCAGTCGGTAGAGCAGCGGACTTTTAATCCGTTGGTCGCGAGTTCGAATCTCGCCCGACCCACCAGTAAAACGGTGGGGCTAAAATACCGGCTCCAGTAAGAATGGGTTGTTAGCTCAGTTGGTAGAGCAGCGGACTCTTAATCCGTAGGTCGAGTGTTCGAGCCACTCACAACCCACCAGATTGCAGAGACAAGGCCACCCAACGCGGTGGCCTTGTTTTTTGGTGCGTCAGGAGGAAACTCCACGCATCAGACAATACAACGTCGTTCATCTTCGCCTGCGATCCTGTTCGCGGGCACCCGTCGCCGGCCCGCCGAACCAAGAGCCGACATTCGATCGCCTTCGCCCCTTGCGGCCTCGGCGCAAACTGGCCCACCAAGGCGGTGGCGGGCCGCGGCCGACACGCCCCGCGAAGGGACGCCGCCCGGCCACCTACAAGGAGCCCGACATGGCCAAGGAAGAACTGATTGAAATGCATGGCAGCGTCACCGAAGTGCTGCCCGATGGTCGTTACCGCGTCACCCTCGACAACGGTCACACCCTCATCGCCTACTCCGGCGGCAAGCTGAAGAAGAACCACATCCGCATCATCGCCGGTGACGAGGTGACCCTCGAGATGTCGCCCTACGACCTCTCCAAGGGCCGCATCACCTTCCGTCACCTGCCGGCGCGCCCCGGCGGCGCTCCGTCGCCGGCCCCGCGCCGCTACTGAGCAGCGATACGCCATACAGCCCCTGCCGGCAACGCCAGGGGCTTTTTTGTGCCTGCAACGCTCAGGCTGGCGCCACTCGGGGCAGTGACACCCGGAAGGTGCAGCCACACCCCGGCTCGCTACGTACATCAATGCGACCGCGGTGCTTGCTGACGATGTCGTAGGAGATCGAAAGCCCGAGCCGGGTCCCCTTACCGACCGGCTTGGTGGTGTAGAAGGGGTCGAAGATGCGTGCCAGCACCTCGATGGCCTGGGCCGCATTGACCAGCAGGTTCATCACCACCTGGTTGACCTGGGCAGGCAGGCAAGGCACCCGCGGCAGCATGGCGTCGTACTGGCGCACCACTTCGGCCTTGTACTTGATCTCGTGCAAGGGGGCCATGTAACGCAGCATCGTGCCCCGTGGCCCGGTCTCAGTACCCATGGTTTCCGGCGCCCCCCGCTCAAAGGCCCCCAAGGCAGGTCGCCACCACCGCGCCCCACACCACGAGGGGCAGCAGCCACCAGGCCCTCGAACGGATGGCCTTGGGAATCGAACGGAGCCTGACCGGGCCAATCGGTGAAGAAGCGGACATGGGCGGGTGAGCATTGCGGAATCCATACTCATAACAGCGCTGGCGCCAGCAAACTGACCCGGACAGGATGATTGCGCCACACATCCGATCATGCAGACTCTTGACGGTACGCAACTACGCCCGGGGGTAGAGCGTTTAAGGTACGTGCCTGGGCCGGATATGGCCGCCATCCGGGCCGGACAGCACGCCGGCTCGTGGCTCACCGAACAGGAGAGATACCCATGCTCACGCTCCAGCAACTGCTCGACTCATCGGGCAAGGACAACGTCGATGCCTTGCGGACGCTATACGAAGGCACCTTCGTGTGCGCCCAACGCCTGATCTCCCTGAACCTCAGGGCCACCCAGTCGATCATGGAGAGCAACGTCTCGAGCATCAAGGCCATGATGACGACCCAGGGCGTACCGGGCTTCTGCGAGACCCAGTCTGAGATTGCCCACAAGCTGATTCAGCAGACCGTGGGTTACGCCGTGGATTTCAACGAGGTCATCGCCGAGAACCAGAACGAACTGTCTGGTCTGCTCAAGGCTCGCTCCGGCGCGCTGGCGCAAGCCATCACTAGCCAGGCCACGCCCGAGGCCTATGCCGCCGCGGGCGGGACGATGATGGTTGATGTGGTACGGACCATGCTCGACGCCGCCACCGATTCACGCAACTACATGCTGGAAATGGCCCGGCAGGTGGATGCCTCCGTCACGGGAAGCATCGGGAAGAAATGATCCATGGGGCATCGGCCCCGTGATCACACTTCGGGAAACCGCATCACCCGGTTGCGCCCGGCGCTCTTGGCCTTGTACATGGCCCCGTCGGCACGCATCTGGATGTCACCCAGGCCTTGGTCGGAGGGCCGACTGGTCGCCACGCCAATGGACGCCGTCACCTGCACAGGCTGCCCGGGGATGTGCGAGAAATCGAGGCTCTCGACGGCGGCGCGCAGGGTTTCCGCGAGCCTCACCGCCCCCTCGACCTCGGTGTCGGGCAGGCATACCACGAACTCCTCGCCACCGATCCGTCCGAGCACGTCGCTCTGCCGAAGCTGGGCCGCCAGGCAGCCGGCCACCGCCATCAGGACCGCATCGCCCACCTCGTGGCCATACTGGTCGTTGATGCGCTTGAAGTGGTCGAGGTCGATGAAGAGCACGGACAGGCTGCTCTCCCGGCGGCGTGCAAGGCGCAACATGCGGTCCCCCATCTCGCAGTACGCCCTCGGATTGAGCAGCCCGGTAAGCGGATCCTTGCTGGCCAGATCGCGCAGCGTGGCAAGAGTTGCCGTCATGCGTTCGAAATAGGAAGCAGCCCTGCGCGTGTAGACATGCGAAAAGGCACTCACCACACCGAGACTGATCAGCAGGGTAGCCATGGCATTACGGGAAAAAGGCAGCGGCAGGATCTGGTTGGCCGCCACGATCACCGTGACGCTCAGCCCGGTCACCACCAGGCCGGCGCGAGACCCGATCAGCACATAACTGAAGAATACCGCCAGGTAGAACCACACCACCCGCAACTCGTCGTTAATGACGAAGACCAGGGCCGAGGCAAAAGTCAGAAAATTGACTGCCACCACCAGCACGGCCACCCGCTGGTAATGCTGCTTGCGGCCACGCAGCAGGAACAACAGGCCAAGGGTGGCGATCCAGTTGAGCTTGGTGGCCAGCAACTGCCGTGGCCCCAGTTCGTTCATCCCTAGCCAGTCCACCAGAATGAACAGGCCACTGAACACCAGCCCGGTCAGCATCACGGCGTTGAGCAGCCGGAAGCGGAAGGCGAGATAGTCCTCGCTCTCGTTGAACTCGGCACCACTGCTCAACAGGGAATGAAAGGCGGCACGCAGTCTGGACATGGAACAAAGGAAGTGCGTTGAGTCCCGGGCCTGCCGGAGACGCTTGCAAGGATAGCAAGATGCCCGGGCCAGGGCCTGTAGCCCGCAGTCGGGAGTCTTACCAGACCCCCTGTTCGACCAACTGACGCGTCGCAGCCTCGCTCCAGCCCCGGTTGGCCGCCGGGCTTGCCGGGCTGGGGTGAAGGACCCGCCCGAAACGCAAAGGCATATCGGCCAGGGCCTGACGGGCCCGCTGCTCTGCCCACGCACCCACACCGACCACCCACTCGGGCTGCAGGATCTCGACCACCTGGCGAAGATGTCCATCGCAGGCTGCCAGCAAGGGCCCCTGCTCGGCCGCCGGCAGCTTGTCAGGGGTAAGGTTGCGTCCACCCTCGAAAAAGGCCAGGGGACAGTAGTTGGCCACAAAATGCTCGGCGAAGAAGGCCTCTGCCGTTCCGAAGCGCTCGGCGAACAAGCCCCACAGACGCCGACCGCTGACCTCCGAACGGACACATGCAAACCCTTCAATGGGACGCTTGGGGTTCTCGGCACCGGGCTTCAGCACCTCCGCCTCGATGCCCATCCAGTCGCGCACGGCGGCGATCTCACCAAAGGGCACCCCCGTCTGGACCATCCCGAAAGGGCCCGGATTCATGCCCACGAACACCACACGCTTGCGCCCCTGCCCATAGCGCCGGAGATAGGCCGCATTGGGCGTCCAGGCATAGGTCAGCGGGTTATAGACATGGGACACCGGCGGCGCGAAGCGCATGCTGTCGAGGGTGTCGGAAAGAGTGCGGGCAGCGATCTCGAGAGAAGTCATGGACACAGGATGCAGAACGGAGAAGGGTCAAGCGCGGGGGATCAGGCACTGCCTTCCGGGCGCTCGTGCCAGGGTGCCACCTTGACCAGCAGGAGCATGCCCGGGATGGCCAGTACGCCGCACAACAGGAAGAAGTTGTACCAGCCCATGGCCTCCACCAGCCAGCCGGCCGAGGCGTTGATGAAGGTGCGCGGCACCGCCATCAGACTGGTGAATAGCGCCAGCTGTGTGGCCGTGTAGGCCGGATGGGTGGTGCGGGCCATATAGGCCACAAAGGCCGTAGTCCCGAGCCCGACCCCCAGCGCCTCCAGGCCGATGACCACCGCCAGCACGCCCAGGCGGGCCGCGTCAGACTCGGCGGGCCCCAGCCATGCCAGCCAGGCAAAACCATAGATGGCCACCCACTGCACCACCCCGAACACCCACAGGGCCCGGTTGATGCCCAGCTTGACCATCCACAGCCCCCCCAGCAGGCCGCCGATCACGCTCGGCCACAGGCCGGCGTTCTTCGCGATCAGCCCGATCTCGGTCTTGGAGAAACCCATGTCCAGGTAGAAGGGCGTAGCCAGGGCCGTGCACAGGGAGTCACCGAGCTTGTAGAGGAAGATGAAGGCCAGCACCACCAGAGCCGACCGTACCCCGTGACGTCCGAAGAACTCACGGAAGGGCTCGACCACCGCATCCCGCAGCGTGCGCGGGGCGCCGGAAGCGGTGACCGGCTCCTTGACCATCAGGGTCATGGCCAGGCCTGGGGCCATGAACAGGGCCGTCACCAGGAAGACTTGCTGCCAGGGCAGATGGTCTGCCAGCACCAGGGACAGGGAGCCCGGCACCAGCCCGGCCAGCTTGTAGGCGTTCACGTGGATGGCGTTGCCGATGCCCAGCTCGATCTCCGGCAGCAACTCGCGCCGATAGGCATCCAGCACGATGTCCTGGGTGGCCGACAGGAAAGCGATCAGCGCCGTCAGGCCAATGACCATGCCCAACTCCGAGGTGGGCGACAGGGTGCCGAGCCAGGCGATGGCCCCCAGCAGCAGCACCTGGGTAGCCCCCATCCAGCCCCGCCGCCGCCCCAGCAGGGGCAGCGCATAGCGATCGAGGAAAGGCGACCAGACGAACTTCCAGGTGTAGGGAAACTGGATCAGCGCAAAGGCACCGATGGCCTTCAGGGACAGCCCCTCCGTTTTCAGCCAGGCGGGCACCAGGTTGAGCAGCAGGTAGAGGGGCAGGCCCGAGGAGAAGCCGGTCAGCACGCAGATGAGCATGCGGCGGTTGGCGAGGGCGCGCCAGGGAGAGGCTGTCATGGGGAGGCATCATTGGAACAAGCGCCCGATGATAACAATCGGTTACTTGATTCCGGCCGCCGGGCACCGAAAAATGCGGGAATCAGGGTAAAAAATATAAGGAGGAGACACGCATGCACCACCTCACCGTCGTATTCCGGGCCGACCGGGAATACGAATTCAACGTCCACGCCGCCGACATCGCCAAGCTGTCCAATGAGGCCGCCAGGGAATGGCTGCAGGAGGAGTTCGACGAGCTCGAATGCACGCCCAGCAACCCGGTCGGCAAGGTGCTCATCCTCGATGTGATCCTCAACGTCGCCAAATATGGTGGGGAGCAGCGCTTTGCCCAGGGTAGTCAGTGGGCCACGCAGTTTGCTGCCTGTGTGGCGGTGGTGCTGGACCGGCCGGCGGTGCGCATCGACATCCCCGGCTTCGTGGTGGGCTGAAGCACCGCCATCCCACCCGGCATGAAGCACGCTCCCTGGTGGCATGGCCAGCGCGGCGAGGCCTATGTCGCCGTGCAGGCGGTGCTGCTCGGCCTGATCCTTTTCGGCCCGACCGGCAAGGAGACGCTACCGCCATGGCCAGCCGCCCTCAGCGGTCCGGCCACGATCTGCGGACTGGTGCTCCTGGTGGCCGGGGGGCTGATATCGGTGGCCGCCGCCGTCGGGCTCGGCCGCAACCTGACGCCCCTGCCCCACCCCCGCAACGACTGCCAGCTGGTGGAAACAGGGCTCTACGGGTGGGTGCGCCACCCGATCTATTGCGGTTTGATCCTTGCCGGTCTTGGCTGGGCGCTGTTTGTGCAGGGCTGGCTGACGCTGGCCTGGGCCGGCCTCTTGCTGGTGTTCTTCGACATCAAGTCACGGCGCGAGGAAGCCTGGCTGATGGCCCGCTTTCCCACTTATGCAGCCTACCGCAAGCGGGTGCGCAAGCTGATTCCCTACCTGTATTGAAGCCGCGACTCAGCCCAGCTCGGCACGATTGCGGCCATTGCGCTTGGCCTGATAGAGATTGGCATCAGCCGTGCGGAACAGGGGTACCAGGGAACCCTCTGCACAGGTAACACGGACGCCACCGGCCGACAGGGTAACCACGCCCCATTCAGCATTCTGGACGTGGGGAATGGTGGCGGCATGCACCGCCGTTACCACCGCGCCGGCGATCTTTGCATAGCCTTCGGGGGTGACCGCTGGCAGGACCAGCGAGAACTCCTCCCCGCCATAACGGGCCGCAAAGGCACCGCGGGCCAGGCCCGCCGCATTGGCCTTGTCGCCCACGTCAGCGAGGATGCGGGCAATCGCTCGCAGGCAGTCGTCGCCGGCCTGGTGACCGTAGTGATCGTTGTAGCGCTTGAAATGGTCCACATCGAGCATCAGCAAGCCGAACGACGCCTCTACGCGCATCGCCTCGGCCCACTGATTGTCCAGGCGAAGATCCATGTGCCGCCGGTTGTAGAGGCCCGTCAGGCCATCATGGCTGGCCAGCGCCTCCAGCTTACGGTTGGCGCGGGACAACTCGGCCCGCAGGGCCGCGATGCGCGCCATAGCCTTCATCTTGGCCTCGAGCACGGCCTCGGGCATCGATTTGGCGATGAAATCATCTCCCCCCGCCTCAATGGCCGTAACCAGGTTTTCGTGGGTGTCGGAGGCGGTCAGGAAGATGATCGGAGTCCATGCCCAGTCTTCGTTGGCCTCCAGGGCCCGGATCCGCTGGACTGCCTCGAAACCGTTCATCACCGGCATCTCGATGTCCATGAGCACCAGATCCGGCTGAGCATCCCGAAAACGGGACAGCGCCACTTCGCCGTTCTCGGCAAAGATCACCTCGTGACCGATGGTCGTCAAGCGCGCCCCGATGACCGTTGCCACGGCCCGGGAGTCATCCACCAGCAGAATCCGCATTACCCAGCCTGCCTGTCGTTATATATCTAAAGGGATAGTAACGCAGCAAACCCGCAAAACTTGAGGGGACGTCCCCTCGCCAGCGGACAGGGCCGGAACTTGGGACAGATCAAGGTCTCCCGGCGCCACCCCGGCGACACTCCGGGCATGGACGCTGCCCCTGCCCCCTCCCACCCGGGCCATGGCCCGGCCGCCGCCCCCCCGGGTGACCTGGCGATCTGGTTCTTCATCCTGGCCGAACTGCTGGCCTTCGGGGTGTTCTTTGCTGCCTACGCCTTTGCACGGGCCCACGACGTCGAACTCTTCGACAGCATGCAGCAGACCCTCGACCGGCAGGCAGGGGCCCTCAACACGGTGCTGCTGATCAGTGGCAGCGCCTGCGTGGCACGGGCGGTGGAGGCCGTCGGCCGGAGCCGCTCGGCCACCGGCGCCCGCTGGCTGCTGGCGGGCATCGCCTGCGGTGGCGGCTTCCTGGTGGTGAAGGGCTTCGAGTACGCCGACAAGTTCGGAGCGGGCATCAACCTGTCCACCAATACCTTCTACATGTTCTACCTGTCCCTCACCTTCTTTCACTTCATGCACGTCATCCTCGGCATGGTGATCCTGGTGGCCCTATGGGTGAAGACCCGCCAGGGCGCCTACGGACCAGCCGACATGAATGGCATCGAAAGCGGCGCCGCCTACTGGCACATGGTGGATCTGGTCTGGATCGTCCTCTTCCCGCTGGTCTACGTGATGCGATGAACACCCGTCACCTCAACACCGTGTGGGTTGTGCTTCTGCTGGCCACCCTCGCCACCTGGGCCATCGGCGAGATCGGCGACCAGCTGGGCATCGCCGGCCCCCTGGCCATGTTTCTGCTGCTGACCATCAGCTTCGTCAAGGGTCGCCTCGTAGTGCTCGATTTCATGGGCCTGCGCGGGGTCAAATTCTTCTGGCGCGGCCTGCTGATAGGCTGGCTGCTCCTCGTTTCGGCCCTGATTGCCATCGCTTACTGGATTGCCCTCAAATGAACGCCCCCATGGAAACCAACATTCCCTTCTACGAAGCGTCCGGCAACGAAGTGGAGGTCTTCGAGCAGGCGTGGAAGAACCGCCTGCCACTGCTCATCAAGGGCCCCACCGGCGTTGGCAAGACCCGCTTCGTCGCCCACATGGCGGCCCGCCTCGGCCTTCCCCTGTTCACCGTAGCCTGCCACGACGACCTCACCGCCGCCGACCTGGTCGGCCGTCACCTGCTTGGCGACGGACAGACGGTATGGAGCGACGGCCCCTTGACCCGCGCCGTACGCACCGGAGGCATCTGCTACCTGGACGAAGTGGTCGAGGCCCGCCGGGACACCACTGTGGTGATCCACCCCCTGGCCGACGACCGCCGCGTGCTGCCCATCGAGCGCACCGGCGAACTGCTCCACGCCCCCGACAGCTTCATGCTGGTGATGTCCTACAACCCGGGCTACCAGAACTTCCTGAAGGGCCTCAAGCCCTCCACGCGCCAACGCTTCATCAGCCTGCGCTTCGACTTCCCCGCCGCCTCCCGGGAAGAGTCCATCCTGCTGGGTGAAGCCGGCTGCGACCCGATGCTGGCCAGGCAGCTTGTATCCATCGCCGGGCGCCTGCGCAGCCTGAAGGACGTGGACCTGGAAGAGGTGGTGTCCACCCGCCTGCTGGTCTATGCAGCCAAGCTGGTGAAGGTCGGGCTGGACCCGGTGGAGGCCTGCCGCTCGGCGCTGGTGGAGAGCCTGACGGACGACGCGGATGTAGCCGACGCCCTGCTGGAGGTGGTGCGGGCGACGTTCGGGCGGTGAAAGGAAGAAAGGCTTCAAACAACACAAAGCCCGGGCGGAGAATCCCCGCCCGGGCCAGTGAAGCAATACCGGTCAAGCCGGCAACCAGACCTGCAATCAGGCCTGAGTCTTGCGGCGCATGATGCCCAGGCCGGCCAGGCCAAGGGCAGCCAGGGCCATGCTGGCGGGTTCCGGCACCTGTTGGCTGGCACGCAGCTCGATGGCGTCGATGGCCAGCGCGTTGTGGGTGCCGTCATGCAGGGACCGGCCGGCAACGCCGTCGCGCAGCAGGATGGTGTCAAAGCCACCACCTTCGAAACCGAGGTAATGGAAGCCGGTCATGTGGGCCACCGAACCGGCCAGCACCAGCGCACCGTCATCCCACAGTTCAAAGTAGGCCTGGTTATGCGTCGAATTGCCACTGCCGATCGCGAAGCCCACATCACCAAAATCCAGACCGCTGCTCAGGCTGAGGGAGGTGTAGCCAAAGTCACCACCGTTGGGATACCAGGCCCGGCTGCCGTCCCGACCACCCGGATTGTGGGTCACCCAGATGCCCATTTGGGACGGGTTGATCTGCTGCACCGTGATGCCACCTTCCGTGTAAGCACCGCTTCCGGTGTACATCGTTCCACCGCTGGGGATGCTCTCGAAGCTGTTGAACTGAGTACGCTCGGTGTTGTTGATGAAGTCGGTGGTGTGCACCACGGGCGCGGCCTGAACGGCGCCGACAGCGAGAACAGCACACAGGCTGAGAAGAGAATGGCCAAGCAGTTTCATGAAGGTCCCCGGCAGCATCCGGCACGATCACCGATGCGCAGCAAATGTCAAAAAGTGTAATTAAACCCAACGCTGCGCATTGTAGAGACCACGCCCGGGCGTTCGAAGAGGCCGACAGAAGGCCTCGCGACTTCCGTCACGGGGTTTTGGTGACGTTCTTATCGGACAGCCTGAAATCCAGTCAGAAGGGGGCAGAGCCGGCCCTCAGGGCTTGCCAGGAACAATGGGAATCACTCCTGGCATCGGCATCGTGCCTGTCGGTCGCGCCCCCCCGGGAACAGGAAAGTTGAGGGCGGATGAATGAACAAGGGCGTCGAGATTTCTTACACGAGCGCAAGAATCCCGCCTCCCAAGTTTGCAATGCGCTGACCTTTAGAGGATTGCAGGTTTGCTTGCCGCCCTCTGCTTGCGCCAGCGCCGCTCGGAGAGCTGAATCCGCTACTGTGAATATCCGGACGCGCCACGACAAACGCGTCCGGGTGATCGGAGGGATCGCCGGCGTGCGTTCTTCGCTCAGATCAGCGGCGCCAGCCACTTCTCGGCTTCGGCCACGCTCATGCCGCTGCGGGCGGCCCAGTCTTCCAGCTGATCGCGGCCGATCTTGCTGACCGCAAAGTAGTGGCTGTCCGGATGGGCAAGGTAGAAGCCGCTCACCGCGGCCGCCGGAGTCATGGCGAAACTCTCGGTGAGGTGCATGTCGGCCCGGGCAGGGGCGTCGAGTACCTTGAAAAGATCGCCCTTGACCGTGTGATCCGGGCAGGCCGGGTAGCCCGGGGCCGGGCGGATGCCCTGGTAGGCCTCCTTGATCAGCTCGTCGCAGCTCAGGGTCTCGGCCGGGGTATAGGCCCAGAACTCCTTGCGCACCCGGGCGTGCAGCCATTCGGCGGCGGCCTCGGCGAAACGGTCGGCCAGGGCCTTGAGCATGATCGAATGGTAGTCGTCGTGGGTCCGCTCATAGGCGGCCAGGCGGCCTTCGATGCCCAGGCCGCCAGTGACGGCGAAGGCGCCCACGTAGTCGGCCACACCGCTGTCCTTGCTGGCGACGAAGTCGGCCAGGCAATAGTTGGGCTTGCCCTCGGGGCGCTCATGCTGCTGACGCAGGCCGTGCCAACTCATCAGCACCTGCTGGCGCGATTCGTCGGCGTAGATCTCGATGTCGTCACCCACGGCGTTGGCCGGGAACAGGCCGAACACCGCCCTGGCCTTGATCCACGGGTTGGTGTCCTGCTCGGCAACCATGCGGGCCAGCATCACTTCGGCGTCGGACTTCAGCTCCCGGGCGGTCTCGCCGACGATCTCGTCGTGAAGGATCTTCGGATAGCTGCCGGCCAGGTCCCAGGTCTGGAAGAAGGGGCCCCAGTCGATGTAATCCACCAGCTCGGCCAGGTCGATGTCGAAGGCCTGGATGCCCAGCTGGGCGGGCACCGGCGGCACATAGGCCGGATCGGCGTTCCACTTGAAGGCATTGGCGCGGGCCTCGGCCAGCTTCACCAGGGTCACGCCCTTCTTCTGGGCGTGCTGGGCGCGCAGCTTGGCGTAGTCGGCCGCCACCTCGGCGGCGTAGCTGGCGCTCTGCCCTTCGGACAGCAGGCTGGTGACCACGCCCACGGCGCGGGACGCATCCGGCACGTAGATCACCGGCTTGTCGTAATGGGGTGCGATCTTGATCGCCGTATGGGCGCGGCTGGTGGTGGCGCCGCCGATCAGCAGCGGCACATCGAAACCCTGGCGCTGCATCTCGGACGCCACATGGCTCATCTCCTCCAGGGACGGGGTGATCAGGCCGGACAGGCCGATGGCCTGGGCACCGTGTTCGCGGGCGGCGTTGAGGATCCGGTCGCAGGGCACCATCACGCCCAGGTCCACCACGTCATAGCCGTTGCAGCCCAGCACCACGCCGACGATGTTCTTGCCGATGTCGTGCACGTCGCCCTTCACCGTGGCGATGACGATCTTGCCCTTGCTGGTGGCGCCGGTGCGCAACTTCTCGGCTTCGATATACGGGATCAGGTGGGCCACGGCCTGCTTCATCACCCGGGCCGACTTGACCACCTGGGGCAGGAACATCTTGCCGGCACCGAAGAGGTCGCCCACCACGTTCATGCCGGCCATCAGCGGGCCTTCGATCACGGCCAGGGGCGGCTTGCCCTCGGCCTCAAGCCGGGCACGGACTTCCTCGGTGTCGGCCACCACGAAATCGGTGATGCCCTTGACCAGCGCATGGCTGAGGCGGGCCTCGACGGGCTGCTCGCGCCAGGACAGGTCGGGGCCGGCATCCTTGGCCTTGCCCTCCTTCACGGTCTGGGCAAAGTCCACCAGGGCCTCGCCCGCCCCCGGGTGGGCGTTGAGCACAACGTCCTCGACCTTGGCGCGCAGTTCGGGCTCCAGGTCGTCGTACACACCGAGCATGCCGGCATTGACGATGCCCATGCTCATGCCAGCCTTGATGGCGTGGAACAGGAAGACGGTGTGGATGGACTCGCGCACCGCGTCGTTGCCGCGGAAGCTGAAGCTCACATTGGAGACGCCGCCGCTGATCTTGGCGTAGGGCAGGTTCTGCCGGATCCAGGCCACCGCGTTGATGAAGTCCACGGCGTAGTTGTCGTGTTCCTCGATGCCGGTGGCGATGGCGAAGATGTTCGGGTCGAAGATGATGTCTTCCGGCGGAAAGCCCATGCCCACCAGCAGATCGTAGGCACGCTTGCAGATCTCGGTCTTGCGGGCAAAGGTGTCGGCCTGGCCCTTCTCGTCGAAGGCCATCACGATCACCGCCGCGCCGTACTGGCGGCACAGGCGCGCCTGGCGCAGGAACTCGGCCTCGCCCTCCTTCATGGAGATGGAGTTCACCACGCCCTTGCCCTGGATGCACTTCAGGCCGGCCTCGATGACGCTCCACTTGGACGAGTCGAGCATGATGGGCACGCGGGAGATGTCCGGCTCGGAGGCGATCAGTTTGAGGAACTTCTCCATGGCCGCCATGGAGTCGAGCATGGCCTCGTCCATGTTGATGTCGATGATCTGGGCACCGTTTTCCACCTGCTGGCGGGCCACCGCCAGGGCGTCGTCGAAGCGGCCTTCCAGGATCATCTTGGCGAAGGCGCGCGAACCGGTGACGTTGGTGCGCTCACCCACGTTCACGAACAGCGATTCCGGGCCGACGTTGAAGGGTTCCAGGCCAGACAGGCGCAGCTTCTTGTCCACATGGGGCACGCTGCGCGGCGTCACCAGGCTCACCGCCTCGGCGATGGCCTTGATGTGCGCCGGCGAGGTGCCACAGCAACCGCCGACGATGTTCACCAGGCCACTGCGGGCCCATTCGACGATCTCCGCCGCCAGCTCCTCGGGCGTTTCATCGTAGCCGGTGGGCGACAGGGGGTTGGGCAGGCCGGCATTGGGGTGGGCCGACACGAAGGTGTCACAGACATTCGACAGCTCGTCCACGTACTGGCGCAGTTCCCTGGCGCCCAGCGCGCAGTTGAGGCCGAAGCTGATCGGCTGCGAGTGGGACAGGGAGTTCCAGAAAGCCTCAGCGGTCTGGCCCGACAGGGTGCGGCCGGAGGCGTCGGTGATGGTGCCGGAGATCATCACCGGCAGGCGACGATTGAGGTCGGCAAACAGCTTCTCGACGGCAAACACCGCGGCCTTGGCATTCAGGGTGTCGAAGATGGTCTCGATCAGGATGATGTCGGCGCCGCCCTCCATCAGACCCTTGGCGGAATCGTAGTAATCGTCCACCAGGGCATCGAAGCTGACATTGCGGAAGCCCGGGTCATTCACATCCGGCGAGATGGACAAGGTGCGCGAGGTCGGTCCGAGCACGCCGGCGCAGAAGCGCGGCTTGGCCGGGTTGGCGGCGGTGAACTCGTCGCACAGCTGGCGCACCAGGCGGGCCCCCTCCACGTTGAGCTCGTAGGCCAGATCGGAGAGCTGGTAGTCGGCCTGGGAGACGCGGGTGGCGTTGAAGGTGCAGGTCTCGATGATGTCCGCACCGGCCTCCAGGTAGGCCCGGTGGATGCCACCAACCACGTCGGGGCGGGTCAGCACCAGCAGATCGTTGTTGCCCTTGAG
Source organism: Zoogloea sp. (assembly GCF_044344315.1). Classification (GTDB taxonomy): domain Bacteria; phylum Pseudomonadota; class Gammaproteobacteria; order Burkholderiales; family Rhodocyclaceae; genus Zoogloea. Next base: position 52,515 of record NZ_JBIJDC010000013.1, read on the forward strand.
GTCCTTGGGGTGATCGGCAAAGCGGGCGCCGCGGTAGTCGGCCTCACCCAGCTTGTGCTGCTGGATCATGGTGCCCATGGCGCCATCCAGGATCAGGATGCGGTGGGTCAGGAGGGACTGGAGTTCGGGCGTGCGGTCGGCTTGCATGGATCTACCTCGGAGTGCGTAAAACACAGCCGGAGGCGACAGATGCAAAAGCAAACGGCGCGGCAAACCCGGCTGGAAGGTTTGCGAGCGCCGTTGTGGATTGCCGAGCCTGGCCCGCTGGATCAGCAGGTCGCAACGCTCCTCGGCAAGGGCCGGATTTTACGGGGTTTTCGGGTTTTTTGCCAAGCTCAGGCGGCGGCCTGCAGGGTGCCGCGGGCCAGGGATTCCCGGGCGTCATCCTTCCACCAGCCCAGGGCCGCGTAGTAGCCCTCCCACACGCAGCCGTTGCAGCCCCGGCCGCAGCAGGTGGTGGGCGGCGGCGGCGGGTTGCGATGCGTCGCCCCGACTGTCGCCAGGAGGCTGCGAATTGCGGCAATCTGGGCCTCTGCCTCGTGCAGGTCGGCAGGGCGGCGATCGAAGGGGCTGACAGGGGTCATGGACAGTTCTCCGGCGGGGCTCGCGACGATAGCACTCCACCCGCCTTCCGCAAAGCCAGTCTGTCACATCCGGAAGCCCCCCCTTGTCACTGCCTGAGCATGACGACGCGCATAGAATCGGCCCGCCCCCTCCACCGGAGTTCGCAGTGCCCCAAGTCCATTCGATCCTCTTCTTCGGCGACATTCTCCCGGGGTACGACGCCGTCACCTGTCGGCGTCAGATCCAGGCCCTGCTGAAGTGTTCGCCGGAAACCCTGGACAGCGTCTTCTCGGGCGAAAGGGTCAGTCTGCGCAAGGGTCTGGATGCCACCGATGCCCGGCGCTACCAGGAGCACCTGGAGGCCATCGGGTTGCGCATCGTGATCGAACCGCCACTCGCCCCTGCCCCTGCGCTCGCGGAACCCGCACCCGAACTCACCCTCGCACCCAAGCCGGCGCCTGAACAATCGCCGGCCGCAAGCCCGCTGGCACAGCCCGGCGAACTCATGACCTGCCCGGCCTGCGGGGAAGAACAGCCACGCCGCACCCTGTGCCGGGCCTGCTCCATCGACATGCCCCGTTTCGCAACCTCCCGGGCCGCCGCACACGCGGCTCGAGCCGACCAGCCCGCCGTTACCCACCTACTGCACCCCAGCGACACCCCACCTACATTGGCCGACAGCAGCATTGTCGGCCTGGACTTCCGCGGTCGCTTCGGGCGTCGCAACTTCCTGCTCACCGGCCTGCTGACCCTCGGCGGAAGTGTGATGCTGGCGCTGCTCGCCACCACCCTCGGCCTCCCGGGCATGCTGATCGGCGGGCTGGGCTTGTTCGTCATGTTCATCTACGGCGTCCGCAGCACGGTATTCCGTCTCCACGACCTGGGCCTCAGCGGGTGGTGGACACTGCTCACTTGGATCCCCTACCTGGGTGCGGTGGTGGCACTGCTGCTGCTCGTGGTGCCTGGCGAAAAAGGCAGCAATGCCTGGGGTGAGCCCGCCCGCCCGGTATCAGCCGTCGGGCTGCTGGGCGGAATGGCGCTGATCGGGGCCGCCATCTTCTTCGCCATCAGCGTCATCGGCACCCAGCTGCCGTCCCTGCCGGGGCTCCCCGCCGTACCGGGCAACGAGACGGGCAAGGCCGCCTTTACCCAGCGTTACGACGCCAGCCGCGACCGGATCGTCATGTACTCCCTGAGCACCTGCGGCTTCTGCGCCGAAAAACGCCGGCAGTTCGACAGCATGGGCGTGCGCTATGTCGAGCACATCATCGATGAAGACCCCGCCGCCGAAGCCCGCCTCAACACCCGGCTGCACGAGGCCGGTCTCGGCAATGGGGCCATCGGTACGCCGATCATCGAGGTCAACGGCACCCTGCTCCCCAACAACCCCGGCTTTGGCGAAATCGGTCGGCATCTGAGCGGGGCGACAAAGGGCTGAAGCATCAGCCCGGATGCATGGCAAAATCTGCCGGTCGGCATCCCGCACGCGCAAGATGATCAGCATCTATCAGCTCAAACCCCGCTTCCAGGCACGCCTCCGCCCTATCGTCCGCCGGCTGGCAGCGGCCGGCGTCACGGCCAACCAGGTCACCCTGGCCGCCATGCTGATCTCCCTGGCCCTCGGCCTGGGGCTGTTCCTCAACACCGCCAACAGCAGCGCCTTCCTGTTATTGCCCTTGTGGATGTTCCTGCGCATGGCCTTCAATGCGGTGGATGGCATGCTGGCCCGGGAGTTTGGCCAGCAGTCACCCCTGGGCGCCTATTTCAACGAACTGTCCGATGTCATCTCCGACGCCGCCCTCTACCTGCCCTTCGTGGCCATCGCGCCCTTCGGCTGGGGCAGCGTGGGGGCGGTGATCTTCCTGTCGGCCGTCTCCGAGATGGCCGGCGCCCTCGGGCCCATGGTCGGCGCCCCCCGCCAGTACGACGGCCCCATGGGAAAGAGCGACCGGGCCTTCCTGTTCGGCGCCCTCGGCCTGTGGCTGGGCCTGGTCGGCAGCCTGCCCGACGCGGCCCTGTGGATCATGCCGGCGGCGGCCCTGGCCATCCTGCTCAACACCGTCAACCGCATCCGCAGCGGCGTCCGCCAGGCCCGCAGCCCACACTGAGGTCAGCGATGAAATCACCCCGCCCGGTCTCCGAACACCATTTCGAAACCCACGACGGGGTGCAGCTCTTCTACCGCCACTGGCCCGCCACCGCCCCACGGAGGGGCGCTGTGGTGATGTTCCACCGGGGCCACGAACACTCCGGCCGCATCGCCCACCTGGCCGACGAGCTGGACCTGCCCGATTTCGACGTCTTCGCCTGGGACGCCCGCGGCCATGGCCACTCGCCCGGCGCCCGTGGGCATTCGCCGAGCTTCGGCACCTCGGTACGCGACGTACAGACCTTCGTCGATCACATCCGCGACCACCACGGCATCGCCCACGCCGACATGGCCGTGCTGGCCCAGAGCGTCGGCGCGGTACTGGTGGCCACCTGGGCCCATGACTACGCGCCGCGAGTACGCTGCCTGGTGCTCGCCTCGCCGGCCTTCCAGGTCAAGCTCTACGTACCCTTTGCCCGCCCGGGCCTGGCCCTGCTGGAAAAGCTGCGCGGCAACTTCTTCGTGAACAGCTACGTCAAGGCCAGGCTCCTGACCCACGACCCGGCCCGCCAGATCAGCTACGACAAGGACCCGCTGATCGCCCGGGCCATCTCGGTGAACATCCTGCTCGGGCTCTATGAAGCCGCCGAGCGGGTCGTGGCCGACGCCCAGGCCATCACCCTGCCCACCCAGCTGCTCATCTCCGGCGCCGACTGGGTGGTCCATCACGGCCCCCAGCACCGCTTCTTCGACAGGCTGGGCTCGGCAGTCAAGGAGAAGCACGTCCTCGACGGTTTCTACCACGACACCCTCGGCGAGAAAGACCGCAAACTCGCCACCGACAAGGCCCGCGACTTCATCCTGCGCCAGTTCGACCCCCCCGCCGCACCGGTGAGCCTGCTCGATGCCGACCGCCACGGCGCCACCCATGATGAATCCGAGGCCCTGGCCCGCCCCCTCTCGCCCTTCAGCCTCCGCGGCCTGTACTGGGCCGCCTACCGGGCCAGCATGAAGCTCGGTGGCCGCCTGTCGGCGGGCATTGCCCTGGGCCACCGCACCGGCTTCGATTCGGGCAGCACCCTCGACTACGTCTATCGCAACACCGCCACTGGCAACGGTGCCCTGGGCCGGGCCATGGACCGCAACTATCTGGACGCCATTGGCTGGCGCGGCATCCGCCAGCGCAAGCGCCACCTGGAAGAACTCCTGCGCCTGGCCCTCGGCCGCCTGCACACCGAGGGCCGCCCCCTGCGGGTGCTGGACATCGCCGCCGGCCACGGCCGCTATGTGCTCGAAGCCCTGACCGAAGCACCGCGCCGCCCCGAATCCATCCTGCTGCGCGACTTCAGCGACATCAATGTGCGCGACGGCGCCGCCCTGATCCGCGAGAAGGGCCTGGAGACCATCGCCCGCTTCGAGAAGGGCGACGCCTTCGACCGGGCCTCGGTGGCCGGCGTGTCACCCCGCCCCACCATCGGCATCGTCTCCGGCCTCTACGAGCTCTTCCCCGACAACACCATGGTGAGCCGCTCCCTCGCCGGCATGGCCGACGCGATCGAACCCGGCGGCCTGCTGCTGTACACCGGCCAGCCCTGGCACCCCCAGCTGGAACTCATCGCCCGCGCCCTCACCAGCCACCGGGGCGGCGAGGCCTGGGTGATGCGCCGGCGCAGCCAGGCCGAGATGGACCAGCTGGTGGATGCCGCCGGCTTCGACAAGCTCGAGCAGCGCATCGACGAGTGGGGCATCTTCACCGTGTCCCTGGCCCGGCGGCGCGCCCCATGAACACACCGGCGGCAGCAGCCCCGACGATCCCCTGGCAACGGGGCGTCGCCTGGCTGCTCTTCCTGGGGCCCTTCTTCTTCCTCAGCTACGGCTTCGCCAATTCCATGGCGGCCCGCTGGCAGGTCAGCGACAGTCTGGTTTACGACTGGGAGCGGCACATCCCCTTCCTGCCCTGGACCATCCTGCCCTACTGGTCCATCGACCTGTTCTACGGCCTGTCCTTCCTGCTCTGCCGCACGGCCCTGCAGGTGGACCGCCACGCCCTGCGCCTGCTCACCGCCCAGCTCGTGTCGGTGGCCTGCTTCCTGGCCTTTCCCCTGCGCTTCAGCTTCTCCCGGCCTGATGCCGACGGCCTCTTCGGCGCCCTCTTCGACGCCCTGGCCGGCTTCGACCTGCCCTACAACCAGGCCCCCTCCCTGCACATCAGCCTGCTCGTCATCCTGTGGGTGCGTTTTGCTGCCGCCACCCGCGGCCCCCTGCGCGGGCTGGTGGATGCCTGGGCCGCCCTGATCGCCGTGTCGGTGCTCACCACCTACCAGCACCATTTCATCGACCTCCCCAGCGGCGCCCTGGTCGGCCTGCTGTGCCTGTGGCTGTGGCCGGATGAAGGCCCGACGCCTTTTTCCGCAGCCCGCTGGACGCATAGCCCCGAACGGCGCCGGCTGGCCGCCTACTACCTGGGTGGCGCCCTGGCCGCAGCCGGCCTGGGTGCCCTGCTCGGCGGCGGCGGGCTGGTGTTCGTGTGGCTGGGCATCGCCCTGTCCCTGGTTGCGCTCAGTTACGCCTTCCTCGGCCCGGCCGGCTTCCAGAAGCACGCCGGCCGCCATACCCTGGGTGCCGCCCTGCTGCTGGCCCCCTACACCCTCGGCGCGTGGCTCAACTCGCGCCTGTGGACCCGCAAGTCTCCAGCCCCCGGGCTGATCGCCGACGGCGTGTGGCTGGGCCGCCTGCCCGACAGCCGGGCCATGGAGGCCGGCGGCTTCCGCGCCCTGCTCGATCTCACCGCCGAATTGCCCGCCCCCCGGGGCAAGTGGGCCTACGCCCAGTTGCCTTGGCTGGATCTGGTCCCGCCCGACAGCCCCCGGCTGGACGAGGCCGCCGCCGCCATCGAGCGCCTGCGCCGGCACGGCCCGGTGCTGGTGAGCTGTGCCCTGGGCTACTCGCGCAGCGCCAGCGCGGTGGCGGCCTGGTTGCTGGCCACCGGCCGGGCGGCCTCGGTGGACGCGGCGCTGACGATCCTGCAGCAAGCCCGCCCCCGGGTGGTGCTGGGCCCGCAGCACCGCCAGGCCCTGGCCCGGGTCAGCCCGCCAGCGGAGCTCACTGGTGGCGCCTGACAACACCCGCGCGGCGGCGGCCAGCGCTGCCCTCACCGCCGCCGCACTGGCCCAGGGGCGCAGTCTGCATCTGCTCAGTCTGGCCCTGCTGCTGCCGGCCCTCGCCACCCTGCTGCTGGCGCCCGGCGGACCGGCCCGCGTCGCCTGCCTCGCCCTGAGCCTGATGGCCGGCGCCGTGCAGGCCTACAATGCGGTGCGCAGCGGCCTGGATGCGGCGCTGTTCGCCCACTGGGCCCGCTGCTGGAGCGCCCCCGCTGCGGTCGATATCGATGCCGACCTGCAGGCCTTCGACCAGGCCCTGGGCAGTGCTTTCGGCCAGCCAGCCCGAGCGTCCCGGCCCCTGGCCGAGCGGGTGCGCGGCGCCCTGGGCCTGCTGCGCCGCCAGGCCCTCGCCCTGGCCCTCCAGGGCCTGACCCTGTTCGCGGCCATGGCTGCGGGCTGAACCCGGAAAAGCCGATGTTTGTCGACCGCCTCCTCGCCTCCACCCTGTGCGGCTTTGCCCGTGCCCTCACCGGCGTGCGCGCCCTGTGGCTGGGCAGCGAACCCGATGCCCGCCCGCGGGTGTACTTCGCCAACCACCGCAGCCACGGCGATTTCGTGCTGATCTGGGCGTCCCTGCCTCCGCCCCTGCGCCGCCGCACCCGGCCGGTGGCGGGCGCCGATTACTGGCTGACCACGCCGCTGCGCCGCTTCCTGATCAACCGGGTATTCCGCGGCGTGTGCATCGACCGCCGCCCCGGGCGCAGCGGCCCCAACCCGGTGGCGCAGATGGGCGAAGCCCTGACCGCCGGTGAATCCTTGATCCTCTTTCCCGAAGGCACCCGCAACATGGGCGATGGCCTGCTTCCCTTCAAGAGCGGCCTGCACCACCTGGCCAGGGCCCACCCGGAGGCCGAGCTGATACCCGTATGGATCGAGAACCTGGGCCGGGTGATGCCCAAGGGCAGCCTGATCCCGGTGCCGCTCTTGTGCACCCTGAGCTTCGGCCCGCCCCTGGCCCCCATCGACGGGGAGAGTCGCGATGCCTTCCTTGCCCGCGCCCGCACCGCGCTCCTTGACCTGGCCCCGCCCGCCGACTGAGCCCATGAACGCCTCCCACGACCTCATCGCCGTCTTCGGCGGCATCTTCGGCCTGCTGGCCGTGTTCAGCCTGATCGGCGCCGGTCTCAAGTACCGGGTCGCCCGGGGCGAGCCCCACGGCGTCATCGACAACCTCAACGCCCGCATCAAGGCCTGGTGGGCCATGATCGCGCTGATTGGAGCGGCCATCTGGATCGGCCCCTGGGGCGTGATCGCCCTGTTCGCCTTCATCTCCTTCCAGTGCCTGCGGGAGTTCATCTCCCTCACCCACACCCGGCTGGGTGACCATCGCGCCCTGCTGTGGAGCTTCTTCGTCTTCCTGCCCGCCCAGTACTGGCTCATCGCCACCCACTGGTACGGCCTGTTCTCCATCCTGATCCCGGTCTACGCCTTCCTGCTGCTGCCCATCTCCTCGTCCCTGGGGGCCGACACCACGCGCTTTCTGGAGCGGGCGGCCAAGGTCCAGTGGGGGCTTATGATCTGCGTGTATTGCCTGTCCCACGTGCCGGCCCTGCTCACCCTCGACATCGCCGGCTACGCCGGGCGCAACATGCTGCTGATCGTCTTCCTGATCCTCACCGTGCAGTCCAGCGACGTCTTCCAGTACGTGTGGGGCAAGCTCATCGGCAAGCGCAAGGTGTCACCGGCCATCTCCCCGTCCAAGACGGTGGAAGGCCTGGTCGGTGGCGTGCTCACCTCCACCGCCGTCGGTGCTGCCCTGTGGTGGATCACCCCCTTCACCCCCCTGGAGGCCGGGCTGATCGCCCTGGTCATCAACGTGATGGGCTTCTTCGGCGGCTTCGTGCTGTCGGCCATCAAGCGCGACCGGGGCGTGAAGGACTGGGGCGCCATGATCGAAGGCCACGGCGGCATGCTCGACCGGGTGGACTCGATCAGCTTCTCCGCGCCCATCTTCTTCCACATCGTGCGCTACGGGTGGGTGGCATGAGCGCATCTGCCCCCCTGCCCGACTGGCTGGCGCGCTTCCAGGCCCGCCTCGGCGCCGAGCTCATCGAGACCCACATCTCCTGGATCCTCCTGACCGACGGCTTTGTCTGGAAACTCAAGAAGCCCCTGAGCCTGCCCTTCCTCGACTACGGCACCGCCGAGCAGCGCCGCTTCTGCTGCCATGAAGAGCTGCGCCTCAACCGGCGCCTGGCCCCCGGACTCTACCTGGGCCTGGAAGAGGTGGACGACAGCGGGGAGTGCGCCGTGAAGATGCGGCGCTTTGCCGAGAGCCAGCGGCTGGATCACGTTTGCGACCGGGGTGGTCTCGGCCCCGAAGCCCTTACCAGCCTGGCCCGGACCCTCCACGCCTTTCATCGGGGCGCTGCCGTGGCCGATGCGCGCAGCCCGTGGGGCGAGCCCGCCGAAGTCCTGGCGCCCGCCCTCGACAACTTCACCACGCTGCTCACCCTGCAGCCCGCCGAGGCCCGCCGTCTGGCGCGCCTGCAGGCGTGGACGCAAGCCGAGTTCGAGCGGCGGCGCACGCTGTTTGCCGGGCGCAAGGCCAGTGGCTATATCCGCGAATGTCACGGTGACCTGCACCTGGGCAACCTGGTGCTTCTTGACGGGCAGGTGGTGCCCTTCGACTGCATCGAATTCAACCCCGCCCTGCGCTGGATCGACGTGGCCTCCGAGCTGGCCTTCACCTGGATGGACCTCCTCGACCGCCGCCGACCAGACCTCGCGGCCTGGCTGCTCAGCGCCTGGCTGGAGGAGTCGGGAGATGTGGGCGCCGTGCCGGTGCTGCGCTTCTATGCGGTATACAAGGCCATGGTGCGGGCCAAGGTGGCCGGGCTATCCGGCAAGCCGCAGGGCGTGACGAGCTACCTCGACCTGGCCGAGCGTCTGACCACGCCCCCGGCGCCGCGCCTGACCATCACCCACGGCCTGTCCGGCTCCGGCAAGACGGTACGCAGCACCACCCTGCTGATGGCCGACCCGGCTGCGGCCACCCTGCGCCTGCGCTCCGACGTGGAACGCAAGCGCCTCCACGGCCTGCCGCCTCTGGCCCACAGCCGGCACGACACCCAGGGCGGCGGCATCTATACGGCGGAGGCCACCCGGCTGACTTTTGCCCACCTGGCCGGGACGGCCGCAGACATGCTCGATGCCGGCTGGTCGGTAATCGTCGACGCAGCCTTCCTGAAACGGGCCGAGCGGGACACGTTCCGGAACATCGCCCTCAGCCGCGGCGCGGACTTCGCCATCCTGGCCTGTTCCGCACCGGACGACGAGCTGCGCCGCCGCCTGGAAGCACGCCAGGGTGACGCCTCCGAAGCCACGGTCGCAGTGCTGGAGCGGCAACTGGGCTGGATCGAAGCCCTGGCAGCTGACGAACTGGACTACGTGCTACCGCCCTGAGGGCGAGTACAAGCCCTTGCAACTGCGGCATGAGGTTGGCGGAAGGAACTGTGGGGTCGCCCCCCTGGCAGGCACGCCGGGCTTGGTGAGCCTTGCCTGTCGGGGGTGAAGCGCTTTTCGGACTTTACGTGAAGGTCGTTAGATCATTCCCTTCGACCTTGAACCGGTGAGTGCTTACGGACGGCTTTCCGTTGTACTACGTCACATTGGCCGGGTCTCGGCCCGGCGGCCGACCTTCTTTCTTGTTGTACGACAAGAAAGAAGGCAAAGAAACGTACCCCGCTGTCGCGCCCCCTTCGGGGGTGCCCTCCTTCCAGGTCCGTCAGGCGGGGTCTGCGCAAACTCGCCCTGCGGGCTCAAACATGCGCAGCCCTTTTTCCGCCTGCCGAACCCTCCAGTCGGCGCGCCAGAGGGGAAAGGAAATGCAGGTGATCAACGGCCAGTACCCGACTCAAGTTCCGCAGGGGCTCGGTGCATCCGAAAAGCCCGTTCCGACCCGCCGAGCAGCGCACCAGCAGGCGGGGCCTTCCGGCGCGGCTGTCTGAGCCCGAAGGGCGAGTTCCGCGCCGGCCGCCTGCTGGGAGCAGCGCAGGCCGACCGGGGGTGGCGGGTCGCCTTCTTTGCCTTCTTTCTTGGCGAAGCAAGAAAGAAGGTCGCCTGCCGGGGCGAAATCCCGGCCAACGATACGCTGTCAGGCGACACCTCGAACTGCGGTTCTTGGGTTGATTTGACACGCGCTCAACGCAGGGAGCCGACGTAGCGCTGGGTCGGGTGGGTGGCCTCCGGGCGGGCGGTGCGCAGGCGCTCCAGCAGGCCCGGCCCGCTGTGCTCGGTGGCCAGGGCAGCCTTGGGCGCGGGCGCGTCAAGCTCCATCGCCAGGCGCAGACGGGCGCTCAGCTCGGCCAGTTCGGGGTTGCCGGTGGCCATGGCCAGGCGCACCACTTCGCGGGCGTAGTCCTTGTTCACGCGCATGTATTCCACATCGGTGATGCGGTTGCTGACCCGCCGCATCAACAGGTGGATCCGCCCGAGCAGGCCGTAGATGACTGAATCGGATTCCATGAAAAGCTCCCTTGGGTTTGGTGTGCCGCAGATGGCGCTCAGGCGATGGCCTCGCCGTGTTCGCTCAGGTCGAGCCCTTCACTTTCGGTGCGTTCGCCGACACGCAGGCCCACCAGCCGGTCGATCGCCATCAGCACGATCAGGGTCATGCCACCGCTGTAGACCACGGTGGCGCAGATGCCGGCGAGCTGGGCCAGGGTGTCGCCGCGCACACCGCCGATGGCCGGGCTGGCCAGCCAGCCGGTGAGCAAGGCCCCGATGATGCCGCCGACGCCGTGGATGCCAAAGGCGTCGAGGGCGTCGTCACAGCGCAGCAGGCGCTTCAGCACCGTGGCGCCAAGGTAGCAGCCCACCCCGGCGACGGCGCCGATCAGCAGGGCCGACGCCGGTGTGATGAAGCCCGAGGCCGGCGTCACCGCCACCAGCCCGCCCACCGCCCCGGAAACCAGCCCGAGGGCGCTGGGGCGGCCGCGCACCAGCCATTCGGTGCCCATCCAAGCCACCGCTGCCGTGGCCGCCGCCAGCTGGGTGACCAGCATGGCCATGCCCGCCCGGCCATCCGCAGCGAGGCCCGAACCGGCATTGAAACCGAACCAGCCCACCCACAGCAGGGCCGCTCCGGTCAGGGTCAGGGCCAGGTTGTAGGGCGTCATGGGCTGACGGCCGTAGCCGCTGCGCGGGCCCACGTACAGGGCGCACACCAGCCCGGCCACGCCCGCGTTGATATGCACCACCGTTCCGCCGGCGTAATCGAGCGCCCCCAGCACGGCCAGCCAGCCGTCCGGCGCCCACACCCAGTGAGCCACCGGGGCATACACCAGCACCGACCATAGGGCCGCAAACAGCAGCACCGCGGCAAACTTCATGCGCTCGGCAAAGGCCCCCGGCACCAGCGCCGTGGTGATGATGGCGAAGCTGAGCTGAAACATGGCGAACACCGACTCGGGCACCCCGCCGCTCAAGGCGTCCAGGCTCAGTCCGTCGAGAAACAGGCGGTCCAGCCCGCCCACGAAGGCCGTGCCCGGGCGCATCGCCAGGCTGTAGCCGACAGCGCACCAGGTCAGGGTCACCACCGCGGCGATGGCGATGGTCTGGGTCATGGTGGCGAGCACGTTCTTGCGCCGCACCATGCCACCGTAAAACAAGGCCAGGCCCGGCAGGGTCATCAGCAGCACCAGGGCCGTGGCCACCAGCACCCAGGCCGTGTGACCGGAATCCGCCACGCGGGCGGCGGCCCCACCGTCGGCGAGGGCCGCGAAAGGCAGGAACAGGGCACCCAGGGACATGACGGGCGCGATACGAACGGAACCGGAACAGCGGCTTCCTGGCATAGGGGCTCTCTGAAAGGTGACACACGCCTCTGACGGACGGATGTGCACCTGCAGCAAATCCTGTGCCGGGAGAAAACCCCGGCAAAACCCCTGCACCGGCGCCAGACGCGCCCAAGCCTGGCCCACCTCTGCCCTTCCGGGCACCAAGTCGGTGCTCCGATCAGGGGCATGCCTGTGATCGACGCCCGATAGGCGACTGAAGTCGCCTCTACAGGAGAGACCACACCGACGGTTGATCACCTGCACCTCCAGCCCCCACAAACGACAAGCCCGGCATTGCGCCGGGCTTGAGGGTGTTACGACTGACGGGTGTTTCAGGCGGCCTTGGCCTTGGTCTCGCCACTGACGAAGAAGCTGGTGATGTAGATCAGCAGGCCGATCAGGAACATCACGCCGGCGCCTTCACGCAGCCAGTAGAAGATCGCGACCTGATCCTGGGCTGCCATGAAGGGGATCGGGGTGCTGCTGTAGCGTTGCAGCCACACCTGCAGGATGCCCGCAGCGGTCAGGAACAAGGTGATGAAGACCATGGCGATGGTCATCAGCCAGAAGGACCACATCTCCAGCACCTGGGACTTCTCGCTGTTGGCAGCACGGCCACGCAGGATGGGCATGGCGTAGCTGATGATGCACAGCACGACCATCGCATAGGCACCGTAGAAAGCCATGTGACCGTGGGCGGCGGTGATCTGCGTACCGTGGGTGTAGTAGTTCACCGGAGCCAGGGTGTGCAGGAAGCCCCACACGCCAGCGCCGAGGAAGGACATCACGCCGGTACCAAGGGCCCACAGGGTGGCGGCCTTGTTCGGATGGTCGCGGCGGCGACGGTTCACCATGTTGAAGGCAAACACG
>NZ_JBIJDC010000164.1:0-6506 GCF_044344315.1 Zoogloea sp.
GAAGTCGCCCCTACAGGGCATTCCTGCACCCGGCGCATCCCGGCGTTTCAAGGATCAGTCCGGTGACTGGCCGGTGGTGGCTCTTTCTCCGGGGATCGAGCCGATATGTAGGGGCGACTTCAGTCGCCCGCGGACTTCGATTGACGGCGTGCCGGTGATCGGCGTGGGGTGGGCGACTGAAGTCGCTCCTACAGGGGGGTGTGTCGCCCGCGGACTTCGATTAACGGCGTGCCGGTGATCGGCGTGGGGTGGGCGACTGAAGTCGCCCCTACAGGGCATTCCTGCGCGCCGGGTGCATCTCGGCGGTTCAAGCATTTGGCCGGTGGTGGCACTTTCTCCGGGGATCGAGCCGATATGTAGGGGCGACTTCAGTCGCCCGCGGACTTTGTCAAAGGCATGCCTGTGATCGAAGCGTGGTGGGCGACTGAAGTCGCCCCTACAGGGGGGTGTCGCCCGCGGACTTCGATTAACGGCGTGCCGGTGATCGGCGGGGGGTGGGCGACTGAAGTCGCCCCTACAGGGCCTTCCTGCGCCCGGCGCATCTCGGCGGTTCAAGGATCAGGACGGTGATCGACGCGTGGCAGGCCAATCAGCGGCACAGCGCACGCAGCACATGGGCAAGTTTCTTGACGGCGACATCCAGTTCATGGGGGGCGTGAGCGGCGAATCCCATGAGGAAGCCGGCCTTGTGATGACTCGACATATGTAGCCCCGTCAGTCCCAGCAGATCGATTCCGGCCCGGCGTGCGGATTCGACGGCCTCGGGTTCGGGAACATCCCGGATGAACACGCAGGGCATCTGCATGCCCCCGGCCGGAACCCGCGCTTCCACGAAATCGGCCAGATGCTGGCGCACCAGCCGCGCCAGCACGTCGCGCCGTTCCGCATAGACGGCGCGCATGGTGCGCACGTGGGCGCCGAAGTGGCCGCCTTCGATGAAGCGCGCCAGCGTGAGCTGCGGAATCGGCGCGCTGTGCCCATCCAGCAGCGTGCGGGCCACGGTCATCGGGGCCACCAGCGGCGGCGGCAGCACCATGTAGCCGATGCGCAAACCCGGGAAAAGCGACTTGGTGAAGGTACCGATGTAGATCGTGCGTTCATGAGGATCGAGCCCCTGCACGCAGGCCGTGGGTTTGCCCGCGTAGTGAAACTCGCTGTCGTAGTCGTCTTCGATGATCCAGCCCTGGCACTGCCTGGCCCATTCAATGATGGCCAGGCGCCGGTCCAGCGCCAGCTTCGCCCCGGTGGGGAACTGGTGCGATGGTGTCAGGAACACCGCCCTGGCCGGTTCGCCGAGCACCGTGCTTGCCTCCAGCAAACGATCCACCCGCAGGCCGTCCTCATCCAGCGGCACGGGCACGCATTCCAGGCCAGCGGCCTCGAACGCCTTGCGCGCACCGTGGTACACGGGGTCTTCGATGAAGATCCGGTCACCCGCGTCGAGCAGGACCGTGGCGCACAGGGTCAAGGCTTGCTGGGAACTGGTCAGCACCAGCACACGGTCGGGGGTCGCCCGCGCGCCACGTTCGAGATTGACGTAATCGGCAATAGCGCGCCGCAGCGGCTCCATGCCCTGGGGCGGGCTGTGCAGAAGCGCCAGGCTGCCGTATTCCTTCAACACCTGCCGCTCCAATCGCTCCCAGGTTTGAAGCGGAAAGCTACGCGTCTCGGGCACACCGGGCGCAAACGGCCGTGGTGCCAGAAAGTCGCGCACGCCGCCGCTGTTGAACATGGCGCGACCGCGCTGGCTGAGGCGCAGTGCAGCCTTGCCATCCCCGCTCGCTCCCCGTGGCTGGGCGCGCCCCGGCAGGCGCTGGGCCCGCTCCGAAACGAAGGTGCCGCTGCCTACACGCCGTTCGATGAAGCCTTCGGCGTGCAACTGGCTGTAGGCCGACTCGACCGTATCGCGGGAAACCCCAAGCGACTTCGCCAGGGCACGTGACGCGGGCAATGGTCTGCCCACGTCCAGCGCACCGTCGAGTATCAATTGGCGAATGGCCCGCTGCACCCGCGCATGCAGAGGCAAGGCGCCATGTGCCGGGTCGCCGATCCAGGCTTTGACGGATTCAAGTTGAGCGTGCTTGAACAATTGGCCGGCATCTCCATGAAAAAGCGGCAGGGAACATCCGTCCATTCTAAGACTATAAATACACCTCGCAACCCATTCATCCCCAGTCTCAGGAGTCACCTTCAGGCCATGTCATCCGCCCGTTCACACTCATCCGTTCGCTGGAGCGATCTCACCCACCCCGTCGTGGCCGGCCTGATCTCGGTCATCGTCAACTACGGCGGCACATTCATCCTGGTCTTCCAGGCTGCCAGGATTGCGGGCCTGAGTCCGGAGCTGACGGCTTCCTGGGTGTGGTCGATTTCCATTGGCGTGGGCGTAACGGGGATCATCCTGAGCTGGATGTCCCGCGAGCCGATCATCACCGCCTGGTCCACCCCGGCGGCGGCGTTTCTGGTCACCGCGCTGGCGACCACGCCATATGCCGAAGCCGTCGGGGCCTACCTGATCTCGGCAGCCGCATTCGTGGTGCTGGGGCTGTCGGGTTGGTTCGAGCGCGTCATCCGTCTGATCCCGCTGGGCGTGGCCGCCGGGCTGCTGGCCGGCATCCTGCTGCAGTTCGGCATCAAGGCCTTTGGCGGCATCAACATCGACCCACTGCTGGCCGGCGTGCTGATCGTCGCCTACGTGGTGTTCAAGCGCTTCTCCGCACGCTATGCGGTGGTGGGCATTCTGGTGCTGGGGCTGGCCTTTCTGCTGGTTCAGGATCGCGTCGATCTGTCGGGGCTGCAATTGCAGCTGGCCACACCAGTCTTCACCATGCCCGCCTTTTCGCTCAACGCCTTGTTGAGTGTGGCGCTGCCGCTGTTCCTGATCACCCTGACCGGCCAATACATGCCCGGCATGCTGGTACTGCGCAATGACGGCTTCAAGACCAGCGCCAACCCCATCGTGACGGTGACGGGCCTCGGCTCGCTACTGATGGCACCGTTCGGCTCGCATGCGTTCAACATCGCCGCCATCACCGCCGCCATCGCCACGGGCCGGGAGGCCCACGAAGACCCGTCCAAGCGCTGGATCGCAGGCATCGCCGCCGGTGTGTGCTACGTCCTTGTGGGGGTGTTCGGCGTGACATTGGCGGCGGTCTTCATGGCCTTGCCAGCCACCTTCATCACCACGCTGGCGGGCCTGGCATTGCTGGGCACCATCGGCGGCAGCCTGGCCACCGCACTGGCCGACGCCAGGACGCGTGAAGCCGCTTTGATCACCTTCCTGGCGGCAGCCGCCAACATCAACCTGCTGGGCATCGGCGGCGCCTTCTGGGGACTGGTGATCGGGCTGCTCGCCCATGTGGCCCTCAATGGCAGCTTGCCGCAAAAGGCAAGCACACCCGCCATGGCGCCCACGCCGGTCAACAGCGGGGTGAACTGATGCCCGCGCCATTCGACACCCAGACCGGCCACGAGCAGCACGGCCGCTATCCCGAGGCCAGGACGGTCGAGGACTTCCAGCGCAACCTGGCGGCAGTCCGGGCCCGCATCAGGGCCGCGTGCCGCCGGGTGGAACGCGATCCGGCAACGGTGCGCCTGTTGCCGGTGAGCAAGACCAAGCCCGAAGCCAGCCTGTGCCTGGCGCACGCGGCAGGCTGCCGGATGCTGGGCGAAAACAAGCCGCAGGAAGCGCACCGCAAATGGGAGGCCATGCAGGATCTGACAGATCTGCAGTGGTCGGTGATCGGCCATCTGCAAACCAACAAGGCCAGGCTGGTGGCGCGCTTTGCCGCCGAATTCCAGGCACTGGACAGCCTGCGCGTGGCAGAGGTGCTGGATCGTCGTCTGCAAGCCGAAGGGCGTTCGCTGGAGGTATTTGTGCAGGTCAATACGTCCGGCGAAGCCAGCAAGTACGGGCTGTCGCCCGAGGGCGTGCCGGCCTTCATCCAGGCGCTGCCAGCGTTTTCGGCGCTGCGCGTGCGCGGCTTGATGACCCTGGCGCTGTTATCCAGCGACACCGCAAGGGTGCGCCAGTGCTTCGTGCGGCTGCGCAGCCTGCGCGACCGGTTGCGCCAAAGCGCCCCCGCGGGCATCGCGCTGGACGAACTGTCGATGGGCATGTCCGGCGATTTCGAGATCGCCATCGAGGAAGGTGCCACCGTGGTGCGCGTCGGCCAGGCCATTTTTGGCGCCCGCCCTTTGCCAGACAGCCACTACTGGCCCGGCGAACCCAACACAGAGGAGTCGCAACCATGAACACCGCCATCCGCCATCCGCCATCTCGACCTTGAAGCCCCCACCAGGACAGGACAACACCGGCACGTAAGTGCGTCAGCAAGTTCAAGAACAGGATTTTCCCCATGCAAGTAACACGCTCTCATCTGATGCGGGCCACGGTGACCCGGGACACCGTCATCCGGCTGCTGCCGCCACTGATCTGCGACGAATCTCAGATCGACGACATGGTGGTGCGCATTGCTCGCCTGTTGTCAGCACGCTGATCCGGCAAATGCGCCATCCCCCCCCTCCCCTCCCGAGACACAGGAAAAATCCCATGTATGACTCATCCCTGACGCTCACCGACTTCGATCCTGAGCTGGACGAAGCCGTCCGACAGGAAGCGCACCGCCAGGAGGATCACGCCGAGCTGATCGCCTCCGAGAACTACGCCAGCCCGCTGGTAATGGCCGTCCAGAACTCGGTGTTCACCAACAAATACGCCGAGGGCTATCCCGGCAAACGCTACTACAGCGGCTGCGAGCATGTGGACGTGGCCGAGCGCCTGGCTATCCAACGGGTCAAGACACTATTCGATTGCGACTACGCCAACGTCCAGCCCCATGCAGGCGCCCAGGCCAACGCGGCCGTGTTCCTGGCACTGGCGAAACCCGGCGACACCGTGATGGGCATGAACCTGGCCCAGGGCGGCCATCTGACACACGGCAACCCGTCCAATTTCTCCGGCCGTCATTACAAGATCGTGCCCTATGGTCTTGATCCCGAAACCGGCCTGATCGACTACGACGAGATGGAGCGCCTCGCGCTGGCGACCCGGCCCAAGATGCTGATCGGCGGCTTCTCCGCCTATTCGCGCCACAAGGACTGGGCGCGCATGCGCGCCATCGCCGACAAGGTGGGCGCCATCTTCTGGGTGGACATGGCGCATGTAGCCGGCCTGGTGGCGGCAGGCGAATACCCCGATCCCCTGCCCCATGCCCACGTGGTGACCAGCACGACCCACAAAACCCTGCGCGGCCCTCGCGGCGGCATCATCCTCTCCAAGGGGCAGGATCATGAGTTCTACAAGAAGCTCCATTCCGCCGTGTTCCCAGGCATCCAGGGCGGCCCGCTGATGCACGTGATCGCCGCCAAGGCCATCGCCTTCAAGGAAGCACTGCAGCCTGAGTTCAAGATCTACCAGCAAGAGGTCGTGGCCAACGCACGCGCCATGGCGGCCACACTTCAGCAGCGCGGCTACCAGATCGTTTCCGGCGGGACCGACAATCACCTCATGCTGATCGACCTGTCCACCCGGCCCTACACCGGCAAGGACGCCGACGCCGCGCTGAGTGACGCCTACATCACCGCGAACAAGAACTCGGTACCCAACGACCCGCGTTCACCCTTCGTCACGTCAGGGCTGCGCATTGGCACACCCGCCGTAACCACACGCGGCTTTGGCGTGTCCGAATGCGAACAACTGGCCGGCTGGCTGTGCGACGTGCTGGATGCACTGGAGGCAGGTGGCAGTGCGCTGATGACGGTGCGTGATCGGGTGCGGGAACACGTGGTGGATCTGTGCCGCCGCCATCCCGTGTACGTCAAGTCAAGGGCATGCCGGTGATCGACGTGGGGTGGGATTGTAGGGGCGACTTCAGTCGCCCGCGGGCTTCGATTAACGGCTTGTCTGTGATCGACGGGTGGTGGGCGACTGAAGTCGCCCCTACAGGTCGCCCCTGCAGGCTCTGCACGGCCGATCTCTTATCCCACTGTTTTTGCTTCAAAGCCACACCGCATCCCAGTGGGGGTAGTCGCCAACCTTCTGCACCAGGCCGGCTCTGACGGGGTTGGCGATGATGTAGCGGGCGGCGGGCAGGATCTCGTCTTCACGGCGCAGGGCGCGGTCGTGGAAGGCGCGTTGCCACAAGGGACGACCGGTGCGGCGGGCACTGCGACCTTTGAAGGCGCGGAGCAGCGCCGACAATGACGCGCCGTGACCAAGCTGGATCAACCAATGCAGATGATCCGGCATCAGCACCCAGGCGAGTGAGGTCAGATCACCCTGAATGGCAAGGCAACGCATTTCCCGAACCACCATTCGTGCGCAGCCGAAATCCGCAAAAACCGGCAATCGCCCCGCCGTTGCCGTCGTCACAAGGTAAATCCCCCCCGCCTGAGAGAATCGCCCCACCCGCAGGGCATCACGGGTCATCGTGAAACCTCATTGAGATGCGCACCACGCGATTTGTAGGGGCGACTTCAGTCGCCCGCGGAGTTCGATTAACGGC
>NZ_JBIJDC010000080.1:0-21061 GCF_044344315.1 Zoogloea sp.
GGCCCCGCTGCTCGACCGCCTCAAGCTCGGCGGCGAGTTGGCGGCACGACCGCTGACCAATACCGGAATCGACTGGAACGTGGCCCTCGTCCACACGCCCGGTCGCTATCTGTCCCACGCAGCCCGGGCCTGGCAGCAGGTGTGCGAGGACGTCCTCGCCACGCCGGCAGTCAGCTAAGATCCACGCACACCCCACCCCTCAGGAGACAGCAGCATGGAAAGCCGCTACCTCGACGACCTGATCGTCGGCGACCGTTTCACCAGCGGGGGCCTGACCCTCACCGAAGCCGAGATCATCGACTTTGCCTTCCGCTATGACCCCCAGCCCTTTCACCTGGATGTGAACGCGGCCGCCGAGTCGCCCTATGGCGGACTGATCGCCAGCGGCTTTCAGTCCATCGCCATCTGCTTCCGGCTGTTCATCCAGACGGGCATCTTCAGCCAGTCGAGTATCGGCTCACCGGGTCTGGACGAACTTCGCTGGCTGGCGCCGGTGCGCCCCGGTGACACACTGCGCAGCATTGTGGAGGTACTGGAAGTACGCCCGTCCAGCACCAAGCCCGATCGGGGAATCGCGCGGCTGCGCTACACCGCGGTCAACCAGCGGGACGAGACGGTGCTGAGTTTCATCGGCAACAACCTGCTCAAGCGCCGCCCGTCCTGATCTGCGCAGCGTGATGTCAGCGTGACATCACATGCGCCAGCCACAGCTCGAGGTCCTGCACCTCCTCGAGACACAGGGAGTGGTCCATCGGGTAGGTGCGCCACTCCAGCGGATAGCCGGCCGCCTTCAGAAGGTCGGCCGAGGCCTTGCCGAAATCGCAGGGAATCACCGGATCACTCAGGCCGTGGGCCATGAAGATCGGTGTCTTGGCGTTGGCAGCGGCGGCCTCATCGGCCAGGGTGTCGGCCAGCGGCAGATAGGTAGACAGGGCCAGCACCCCGGCCAGGCGATTCGGGTGACGCAGCGCCGTGTGCAGGGCAATCGCCCCACCCTGGGAGAAGCCGGCCAGCACGATGCGGCTGTCGGGAATGCCGCGGGCGTTCTCCCGGGCGATGAGGGCCTCAATCAGCTCGGCCGACTCACGCACGCCGACCGGGTCTTCCCGGCGGGTCGAGAAGTCCGACGACACGATGTCGTACCAGGCACGCATCACATAGCCCCCGTTGATAGTCACCGGGCGGCTTGGCGCGTGGGGAAACACGAAGCGGGTGAAGGGCAGTCGGTCTTCCTCGAATTCGTCGATCACGGGCTCGAAATCGTGGCCGTCAGCCCCCAGGCCATGCATCCAGATCACGGCATGGGTGGGAGACGGGCCGGTCTCGATTTCGACGGCAGGCAGAATGGTGTCGGTCATGGTAGCGGTCCAGTTAGGGGTCCGAAAGATTGTAGCGGAGCCGGCCCCTTGAGCGACGCGCCGCAAGATTGTCGATTTCTTGCGCGAGATCATGACACCGGGGCAGCGCCGGAGTAGATTCGATGGTTTGATCCAAGCTAATCGGTCTGTTTATGGACACCACCGCCTCCGACACCCTGATCCGTACCAATCTGGACTTCCTGCGGCGCCACGCCCCCTTTGACAGGATGGAGGCGGAAGCCTTGCTCTTTCTGGGCGAACGCCTGGCCACGGCCTTCTATCCGGCCGAGGCAGAGATCCTGATACCCGAAGACGGCCCCCCGCGCTTCTTCTACATCGTTTACCGCGGCAAGGTTCAGGCTCGCCAGGTGGGTAGTGTCTCGGTTACCGAGTACTCGACCCTGACCCTCGGGCCAGGTGAAGGCTTCCCGATCGGTGCGATCTCTGCGGGACGCCCCTCCACCAACGGCTACCTCGCTGTCGAGGACAGCTACTGCTTCCAGCTGCCGGCCGCCGACTTCCTCAAGCTGCAGGAGCTCAGCCCCACCTTCCAGCTGTTCTGCACCCGCTACATTGCCAGCCTGCTGAACCAGTCCAGGGAGCAGCTGCAGGTCCAGTTTTCCCAGCGGGCCGCCGAGCAGCAGACGATGACCACGTCCCTCTCCAACCTGGTCAAGAAGGCACCGATCTTCGTCGCCCCCGAGCTGCCCACCCGATCCGCCCTTGAGAAGATGGTGGAGGCCGGCGTCGGCTGTCTGGCGGTGGCGGGCGAGGACGAGAAGCCGGTGGGCGTGCTCACCCAGAGTGACATCCTCAAGCGCATCGTGCTGCCGGGCTTCGATCTCACGCGCCCCATCGCCGACGTGATGACCACCCCGCCCCATACCCTCCATGCCAGCGCCAGCGCCTACGACGCAGCGCTGGAGATGGCGACCCACGGCGTGCGCCACATCCTGGTGGTGGATACGGAAGACAAGCTCAAGGGCGTGATCTCCGAGCGTGACCTGTTTGCCCTGCAGCGCATCGGCTTGCGCCAGATCCGCTCCGGCATCGAGAGCGCCGCCGACGTGCAGGCCCTGCAGCGGGCCAGCCGCGACATCCGCCAGCTGGCCCTCAACCTGCTGGCCCAGGGCATCGGCGCCGAGCAGCTGACCCAGTTCATCTCGGCCCTCAACGACGCCCTGACCCGCCGCATCATCGAGCTCAACCTCAACCGCCACGACCTCTATGGCGTCGAATATGCCTGGCTGGCTTTCGGCTCAGAGGGTCGCCACGAGCAGACCCTGTCCACCGACCAGGACAACGGCATCCTCTATGTGCTACCCGAGTGGGCCGACAAGGAGCCACTCAAACTGCGGCTGCTGGAGTTTGCCAAGGATGTGAACAACGACCTCGCCGCCTGTGGCTTCCCCCTGTGCGAGGGCAACATCATGGCCAGCAATCCCGAGCTGTGCCTGACCTTCGACGAGTGGCGCGAAAAATTCGGCACCTGGATCCGCGAGCCCCACCCTGAGGCCCTGCTCAACGCCACCATCTTCTTCGACTACCGCGTGCTTTACGGCGACGAAAAGCTCGCCCACAAGCTGCGCCACTGGCTGCTGTCCATGACCGGCGGCAATCCGGCCTTCCTCAAGGCCATGGCCACCAATGCCCTCGACGTGTCGCCGCCGCTGGGCAAGATCCGCGACTTTGTCACCGACGATGACCCCCGCCATCCCGGCACCATCGACCTGAAGAAATTCGGTGCCCGGCTGTTTGTAGACGCCGCCCGCGTCCTGTCCCTGCGCACCGGGGTGGACGCCACCAGCACGGTGCAGCGCCTGCGCCAGGGCGGTTCGCGGATCGGCATGCCGGCCGAGGAGCTGTCGGCCATGGCCGACGGCTTCCACTTCATCCAGTTATTGCGCCTGCGCCATCAACACCTGGACACCGACCACGGCTCATCGGGCGATAACCGGGTCAAGCCTGACGATCTCAACGAACTCGACCGGCGCATCCTCAAGGAAGCTTTCCGCCAAGCCCGCAAGATCCAACTCCGTCTCAAACTGGACTACCAGATATGAACTGGCTCTCCCGACTCCTGCCGGGCAGCGGTCCGGCCCTCAACCCCGAGCAACAGACCGCCCTGGACAGCATCGCGGCCCTGCCGGCGCCCGACCCGGGCCGCTCCCACTACGAAACCCGTTATGTGGTGGTCAATACCGAAACCGGCCCCATGGAGGGCGGCGGCCAGCGCCTGCTGGCGGTCGGCGCAGTGGCCCTCAACCAGGGCCTGCTGCACCCCGGTGATGCCTATCGCGCCAGGCTCGGCAGCGCTCCGGTGGATGCGCTGATCGGCCTGATCCGCTTCATTGCCCGCGCCCCGGTCATCGTCTTCAACGCGCCCTTCAATCAGGGCACCCTCGAACGGGCCTTCGAGCACAACCTGGGCAGCCAGCCCGAGCTCGAGTGGATCGACCTGATGGTGTTGATGCCCAGCCTCTACCCGGAGCGGATTGCCGGGCAGGCCCGGATGGATGCCTGGCTGGGCGCCTTCGGTATCGACCGGCTGGACCACCAGGATGCGCTGCTCGAAGCCCTGTGCGTAGCCCAATTGCTGCAGGTTGCCCTGGCCCGGGCCAATGCCCAGGGCCTCGCTACCCCGCGGGAGCTGCTCGACACCCAGAGCAGCCGCAAATGGCTGCGGGGCAGTTGAGGGCGTCAACGACAAAGGGCGCTCCCGCGCCCTTTTCAATCCACCCGGCTGATCACGCCTGAGCCGGGCCCGGACAGATTCAAACCTTCAGGAAGTTGTCCCGGTAGTAACGCAACTCCGTGATCGACTCATGGATGTCGGCCAGCGCCTGGTGGGCCCCCTTCTTCTCGAGCCCCTTGTACACATCCGGGCGCCAGCGCCGGGCCAGCTCCTTGAGGGTTGAGACGTCCAGGTTGCGGTAGTGGAACCAGTCTTCCAGCGCCGGCATGTAGCGTGCCATGAAGCGGCGATCCTGCCCGATGGAGTTACCGCACATGGGCGAGGTGCGCGAGGGGATGTACTGCTTCATGAACTCCAGGTAGATCTGCTCCGCCTCGGCCTCGCCGATGGTGGAGGCCTTGACCCGGTCGATCAGGCCGGAGCGGCCGTGGGTGTTCTTGTTCCACTCGTCCATGGCGTCAAGCACGGTATCGGGCTGATGCACGGCGACCACCGGGCCCTCCGCGACCACATCCAGGTTGCTGTTGGTGACGACCATGGCGATCTCGATGATGCGGTCGCTGTCGGGATTGAGGCCGGTCATTTCCATGTCCAGCCAGATGAGGTGATTCTGGTCCTGTGCCATAATCGGTCCGCTTTTTGGTAAAGGCGCGATTCTACGCCCATGCCCGGCGCCGTGCCCGGCTCAAGCCACCCCTGCCCTGCCCCTCGCCGATGACCTCCAGCCAACTCTCCGCCGTTTTCCTGCTCGCCCTGTTTGCCGGCCTGATGGTCCGCTTCTGGCTCGCCATGCGCCAGATGCTGCATGTGCGGCACCATCGGGGCGCCGTGCCCGCGGCCTTCGCCGACAGCATTTCACTGGATGCCCACCAGAAGGCAGCCGACTACACCGTGGCGCGGGTGCGGCTGGGCATGATCGACCTCTTCCTCTCTACCTGCCTGCTGCTGACCCTGACCCTGGGTGGCGGCCTGCAAGCCCTTCACGATCTGGCGAGCCGCTTCCTTGAAGCCGGCAGCCTGACCCAGGGTGTCGCCTTCATCGCCCTGGTCGCCAGCGTCTCGTGGCTCGTGGATCTGCCATTGGGCCTCTACCGCAGCTTCCGCCTGGAAGCCCGTTTTGGCTTCAACCGCCTGACCCCGGGCCTGTTCATCGCCGACACCCTGAAGGGCGTGGCCCTGGCGGCCCTCATCGGCCTGCCACTGATCGCCTTCGTGCTGTGGCTGATGGGCTCCATGGGCGAACGCTGGTGGCTGTATGTGTGGGCCTTCTGGCTGGGCTTCAACCTGCTCGTGCTGCTGGTCTATCCGACCTTCATCGCCCCCCTGTTCAACAAGTTCAAGCCCCTCGAGGACGGCCCTCTCAAGGCTCGCATCGAAGGCCTGATGACCCGCTGTGGGTTCCGCCTGTCGGGCCTGTTCGTGATGGACGGCTCGAAGCGCTCCGCCCATGGCAATGCCTACTTCACCGGCTTTGGCGCCGCCAAACGCATCGTCTTCTTCGACACTCTCCTCGACAAGCTGGCCCCCACCGAAGTGGAGGCCGTGCTGGCCCACGAGCTGGGTCACTATCACCATCACCACCTCTGGAAGCGCCTGGGCGTGATCGGCGCCGGCAGCCTGCTGTTCTTTGCCCTGCTGGGCCATCTGGCAAGCCAGACGTGGTTCTTTGAAGGCCTGGGTATGCAGGCCACCGGAACCGCGCCGACGCTGGTGCTGTTCGCCCTGGCACTGCCGGTATTCACCTTTCCCCTGACCCCGCTGATGAGCATGTGGTCGCGCAAGCACGAGTTCCAGGCGGATGCCTACGCAGCCAGCCAGGCGCCGGCCGCCGAACTGGTCAGCGCCCTGGTCAAGCTGTACCGGGACAACGCGTCCACCCTGACCCCCGACCCCCTCTACTCCAGCGTGTACGACTCCCACCCCCCGGCGGCGCTTCGCATCGCCCGACTACAGGGAACAAGCCAGTGAAAACCTTCGGCACCCTGATCGCCGCCTTCGGTCGGCAGTACGAGGTCCGCAGCGACGCCGGCGAGATCCTGCTGTGCGTTCCCCGCGGCAAGAAGAGCCTGTTCGCCTGCGGCGACCGGGTCCAGATTGCCCCCACCGGCCCCGGCCAGGGCGTCATCGACAAGCTGGTGGAGCGTAGCAGCCTGCTCTACCGCTCCGACGCGTGGCGGCAGAAGCTGATCGCCGCCAATGCCACCCAGGTGGTGATGGTCGTGGCCACCGAACCAAGCTTCAGCGACGAGTTCATCTCCCGCTGTCTGTGCGCGGCAGAGAATCAGAACCTCAAGGTGCTGATCGTGCTGAACAAGACCGACATCGTCGCCGGCCTTGCCGATGCCCGCAGCCGGCTCGCTGCCTTTTCGGCCCTCGGCTACCCGGTGCTTGAAATGTCGGCCCTCGACAACGTGGACACCCTGCGGGCACGCCTTATCGGCGAAACCAGCCTACTGGTAGGGCAGTCGGGAATGGGGAAATCAACGCTGACCAACGCCCTGATTCCTGAAGCGAGGGCCGAGACGCGTGAGATTTCCGAGGTGCTGGATACAGGCAAGCACACCACCACCTTTGCCCGCCTCTACCCCCTGCCCGAGGGCGGCGGCATCATCGACAGCCCGGGAATGCAGACCTTCGGGCTGGTGCATCTCGACGGGCAGGATCTGGAAGCCAGCTTTCGGGAGTTTCGCCCCTATGCCGGGCAGTGCCGCTTCCGCGACTGCCGACACGACTCGGAACCCGATTGCGCCCTGCGGGCAGCCGCCGAAAGCGGCAAGATCGAAATGAAACGCCTGCGTCAGTTCCTGCAGTTCCGCACCGAATGCGAGCAGGGGCGGCGGCAGGCGCAGGGTTGGTAAGGCCCTGACGGGCCTCCGGGGTCAGGGAAGCTCGTCGCCCCTGCCCAGCCAGTCAGGGTTGGGCAGTTCATCGAACGCGTGACCAAGGGCCTCGCTCCAGCGATTACGGATCATCGCGAAGTACTCGTTCTTGGCATCGATGCTGAGGTGCGATGAAATCTGCAGCTCATTGGTCTTGATGATGGCCAGATCCAGGGGCACGCCAACCGACAGATTGGAGCGGATGGTCGAATCCATGGAGATCAGGGCCAGCTTGGCCGCCTCGTCCAGGCTGGTATGGCGCTTCACCACCCGGTCGATGATCGGCTTGCCGTACTTCGACTCACCAATCTGGAAGTAGGGCGTATCGGGCGTCGCCTCGATGAAGTTGCCCGCCGCGTAGATGTGGAAAAGGCGCGATTGCTCACTACCGATCTGTCCGCCGAGAATCAGGGCGGCGGTGAAATCGATGCCGAAATTCTGCAGCGCTTCCGCATCCCGGCGGAAAACCTCCCGCAGGGTCTCGCCCACATGGCGGGCAGCCTCGAACATGTTGGGCACGGACCACAGGCTCTCCCGTCCGTCCTGGGCGGCCATGGCCTCCCGCAGCATGGATACGAGCTGCTGGGTGATGGCCAGGTTGCCGGAGCTCATCAATACCAGCACGCGCTCTCCAGGGCGCTGGAAGATGCTCATCTTGCGGAAGGTGTTGATATGGTCGACACCGGCATTAGTACGGGAGTCCGACAGGAACACCATACCGGCATCGAGCAGCATGCTCACACAATAGGTCATGGGAAGGGCTCGAAGAAAAGGGGCGGCGCCAGACCGGCGTCGCCCCGGATTGGGGAAAGAGCAGCCCGGCGGGCTGCACTGCTCAGCTTTGCAGATCCTGCAGCAGAGACTTGATCTCGGCCCTGATGGAGGCCATTTGCTCACGCAGGCCAACCGACTCCTCCGCATCCTCGCGCTTGCGGGATGCCACTTCGTCGAGGCGGTTGCGGGCACCGGAAATGGTGAAACCGTCCTGATAAAGCAGCTCCCGGATGCGGCGAATCAACAGCACCTCGTGATGCTGGTAGTAACGCCGGTTCCCACCGCGCTTGACCGGCCGCAGCTGGGTGAATTCCTGCTCCCAGTAACGCAACACGTGGGGCTTGACCCCGCACAGTTCGCTTACTTCACCGATGGTGAAGTAACGCTTGAGGGGAATCGGCGGCAGATCGGCTGCCGCCGGAAGGTCACTTTGCGACATCGCTCAGTTGCTCCACATTGGCCTTGAGCTTCTGGCTGGCGTGGAAAGTCACCACACGCCGGGCAGTAATTGGAATTTCCTCGCCGGTCTTGGGGTTACGACCGGGACGCTGGGGCTTTTCACGCAGCTGGAAATTGCCGAAGCCCGAAAGCTTGACGCAATCTCCCCGCTCGAGGGCCATGCGGATTTCCTCAAAGAAACACTCCACCATGTCCTTGGCTTCGCGCTTGTTGAGACCGACCTGCTCAAAGAGCATGTCGGCCAGCTCAGCCTTCGTCAAAGTCATGCTCATGCGATCAGGCCCTCAACTTCGCGCCAAGATTTTCCTCGGCGTGGCGGGTCAGGGCAATCATCACGGCATCCACTTCAGCATCCTCCAGAGTTTTCTGAGTTTCTTGCATAACTACGCGGAAAGCAAGGCTTTTCCGGTTTTGCTCGATACCCTTGCCCTGGTACTGGTCGAACAGTTCGATGCGCTGAACGATGGCAAGCGCAACACTCTGCAGCCCCTTCAGGAGCTGGCCGGCTGAGGCGTCCTGATCCACCACGAGAGCCAGATCGCGGGTCACCGCGGGGAAGCGGGAAACCTCCCGATAGGCGGGCGTCACGGTCTCAAGCAGGGCCTCGAGTTCGATCTCGAAAACCACCGGTGCAGCACCCAACTCGTAGCGCTGCACCCAGACCGGATGCAACTCGCCGATGAAACCGATGCACTTCCCGTCGAGCACGATCTGCGCGGAACGGCCCGGATGCAGGGCAGGGTGAATCGCCCGCTCAAACTCGGCAACCCGCGGAAAGAGCAACGCCTCAAGGTCTGCCTTCAGATCGAAGAAATCGACACTGCGGCCGGCCTCACCCCACTGCTCAGGGCGGGCGAGACCACCCGCCAGCGCAGCCAGGCGGATGGGCTGGTGAAAACCGTCTACGGGCTGACCCGACGGGCTGCGGTTAAAACAGCGCCCGATCTCGAAGACACGCACCCGGCTGGTCTGACGCTTGCGGTTGGTGGCCAGGTTGGCGACCAGGCCGCCGATCAGCGTCGAGCGCATCACGCTCATCTGGCTGGCAATCGGGTTGGCCAGACGCACCGGATCGGTGTTGCCGGCGAAGTCCTTCTCCCAGGCCTCTTCGACGAAGGCGAAGTTGATGACCTCCTGGAACTCGCGCCCCGCCACCAGACGCCGCACGAACATGGCGTCACGCCGGGCTTCCGGACGCGGCAGCATGCTGATCGGCCCCCGGGGCGCAAGCACCGGGATATTGTCGTAGCCATGAAGACGGGCGATTTCCTCGATGAGGTCTTCCTCGATCTCCAAGTCGAACCGGTAGGAAGGCGGCGTGACGATGAAGTCCTCACCATCCCTGACCACATCGAGATTGAGGCGCACGAACATCTCGGCGACGGCATCGGCGCTCAGGGCAATCCCCAGCACGCGGCGCACGCGGGCCGCACGCAGGCGGATCGGAGCGCGGGCCGGCAGTTTGCCCGGCTCCACGGACTCCACCACCGGGCCGGGCTGGCCGCCGCAAATGTCGAGGATCAGGCGGGTGGCACGCTCGATGGCCTTGGTGGCCAGGGCAAAGTCCACCCCGCGCTCGAAGCGGTAGGAGGCGTCAGAGGAGAAACCATGGGCACGGGCGCGCCCGGCAATCGCATCGGGTGCGAAGAAGGCGCTCTCCAGGAACAGATCAGCGGTGTCGAGGGTGATCCCGCTGTCTTCACCGCCCATCACGCCCGCCAGCGCCAGGGCGCGGGACTCGTCGGCAATCAGCAGGGTATCGGCGGCGGGGGTCACGGTCTGGCCGTTGAGGAGCAGAACCTGCTCGCCGGCAGCCGGAAAGCGGACGTGGATGGCCCCGCTCAGCTTCGCCTCGTCGAAGGCGTGGAGCGGCTGGCCGAGTTCCAGCATGACGTAGTTGGTGACGTCCACCAGGGCACTGATGGAGCGGACGCCGCTGCGCGCCAGACGCTGCTTCATCCATTCGGGCGTCGGCGCCTTGGCATCCACACCCCGGATGATCCGGCCGGAATAACGCGGGCAGGCGTCCGGCGCATCGAGAACAATGGCGCGGGTATCACTGTGGGTTGCGGCCACCGGATCGCAGGCGGGCAGGCTCAGCGGGCTGCCGGTAAGGGCAGCAACTTCCCGGGCGATGCCGGTCAGGCTCAGGCAATCAGCACGATTGGGCGTGAGCTTGATGGTGAACAGGGTGTCATTGAGCGCCAGATACTCACGCAGGTCAGTGCCGACGGGCGCATCCTCCGGCAGGATCAGCAGACCGCTGCTTTCCTCGGAAATACCCAATTCCTTGGCCGAACACAGCATGCCGAAGGACTCGACGCCACGCAGCTTGGCCGCCTTGATGCCGAACCCGGCCAGGTCTGCACCGACGAGGGCGCACGGAATCCGGATACCGGCGGCGGCGTTGGGTGCGCCGCAAACAATCTGCAGCAACTCGCCCTGCCCTGCGTCCACCTTGCAAACACGCAGCTTGTCGGCATTGGGGTGCTTTTCGGCCTCGACGATCTGCGCAACCACCACCTTGGAAAACACAGCGGCCACGCCGTCCTGCTCTTCCACTTCCAGCCCTGCCATGGTGAGCAGATGGCCCAGCGCGTCCGAATCAAGGTCCGGACTGACGAAACTGCGCAACCAGAGTTCTGAGAATTGCATGGCTTACCTGAATTGACCGAGGAAACGAAGATCGCCTTCGAAGAAAAGGCGCAAGTCGTTGACGCCATAGCGCAACATGGTGAGGCGGTCCGGCCCCATGCCGAAGGCAAAGCCGGTATAGCGCTCAGGATCAATGCCGCCAAAACGCAGCACGTTGGGGTGCACCATTCCGCAGCCGGCAATCTCCAGCCAGCGGCCTTTCAGCGCACCGCTCATGAAGGCCACGTCAATTTCGGCAGACGGCTCGGTGAACGGGAAAAAGGACGGCCGGAAGCGCACCTGCAGATCGTCGCTCTCGAAGAAGCTGCGCAGGAAATCGGCGACAACTCCCTTGAGGTCGGCAAAGCTCACCGACTCACCCACCCACAGACCTTCCACCTGGTGGAACATGGGCGAATGAGTGGCATCGGAGTCGACCCGATACACCCGCCCCGGGGCGATGACCCGCAGCTCGGGCATGGTGTCGCGATCCTTGTAGGCCTCCACATGGGCCTGCATGGCGCGGATCTGGACCGGACTGGTGTGCGTGCGGAGCATCACCCCTTCGCCGTTCTCAAGATAGAAGGTGTCGTGCATCGAACGGGCCGGGTGATTGGCCGGCGTGTTCAATGCCGTGAAATTGTAGAAATCGGTCTCGATCTCGGGGCCTTCGGCCACATCGAAGCCAATGGAGCGGAACAGCTGTTCGATACGCTCCAGGGTACGTACCACCGGATGCAGTCCACCGACACCAGCACCACGCCCCGGCAGGGTCACATCCAGCGCTTCAGCGGCCAGTTGGGCTTCGAGCGCGGCCTGCTGCAGCGCATCGCGCCGCGCATTGAGCAGGGCTTCGATGGCGGCCTTGGCCTTGTTGATCTCGGCACCAGCGCTCTTGCGGGCCTCCGGATCGAGCTTGCCGAGGCCCTTCAACAGTTCGGTGAGAGAGCCCGCCTTGCCCAGATATCGGGCCTTGGCCGTTTCGAGGGCGGCACCATCAGCAGCAGCGGAAAAGTCGATTTCAGCCTGCGCGACGAGTTGATCGAGTTGATCCATTTTTCTGTCTTATCCCGGGTTCAGGACAAAAAAAAGGAGGCCAGGCCTCCTTTTTTCGTGCTGCGTTGGATTACGCAGCGAGCTGGGCCTTGGCTTGTTCGGCGAGCGCCGCAAAAGCGGGCTTGTCGAAAACGGCCAGATCAGCCAGCACCTTGCGGTCCACTTCGATGGAAGCCTTCTTCAGGCCGTTCATGAAGCGGCTGTAGGTCAGGCCGACTTCACGCGCAGCGGCGTTGATACGGGCGATCCACAGGGCACGGAACTGACGCTTGCGTTGACGACGGTCGCGGTAGGCATATTGCCCCGCCTTCATCACCGCCTGCTTGGCGATCCGGTATACGTTCTTGCGACGGCCACGATAGCCCTTGGCTTGATCGAGGACTTTCTTGTGACGTGCACGTGCGGTTACACCGCGCTTAACTCTGGGCATTGCGTTCTCCTAAATCAGGCGTAGGGCATCATGGCGCGGATGGACTTTTCGTCCGCAGCGTGCACGGCAGTCATGCCGCGAAGCTGGCGCTTGCTCTTGGTCGTCTTCTTGGTCAGGATGTGGCGCTTGAACGCCTGCGAACGCTTGATGCTACCGCTAGCGCGGACCTTGAACCGTTTGGCGGCCCCGCTCTTGGTCTTCATCTTGGGCATGAAGTACTCCAGCTTATGACATGGCCCCGGGTGGCTTCCGACTTCCGGAAACGCTTCAACAACCCGTCACCACTTGTTTCCGGCGCACTATGCTGTGCGCCGTGCTCCGGCCCCTCGCGGTGCCGGAATTTTCTTAATGCTTTTTCTTCGGCGCGATGACCATGATCATCTGGCGCCCTTCCATCTTCGGCATCTGCTCGACCTGGCCGACTTCTTCCAGGTCAGCCTTGACGCGCTCCAGCTGGCGCATGCCGAACTCCTGGTGAGCCATTTCGCGGCCACGGAAACGGAGGGTCACCTTCGCCTTGTCGCCTTCGTTCAGGAATTTGATCAGGTTGCGCAGTTTGATCTGGTAGTCATTCTCGTCCGTACCCGGGCGCAGCTTGACTTCCTTGACCTGAATCTGCTTTTGCTTCTGCTTGGCTTCGTGGGCCCGCTTGGCTTCTTCGTACTTGTACTTACCGAAGTCCATCAGGCGGCACACGGGAGGCTTGGCCATGGGCGCAATCTCCACGAGATCAACGCCAGCTTCTTCCGCCGCTTCCAATGCAGCACGCAGAGTGACGATGCCGATCTGCTCACCGTCCTCACCCGTCAAGCGCACTTCCGGCACACTGATTTCGCCGTTTATGCGCAGCTTCTTATCCTGAGCGATGGTTCAATTCTCCATGAAAACAAAAATATCAGACCGTGCCGGCAAACGAATTCACTTCGTCTTGCCAACGCTCGACAATCTTATCGAGGGACATTTGACCGAGGTCTTGATTACCCCGAGCGCGGACGGCCACTACATTTGCTGCCTTTTCCTTGTCGCCGACAACCAGCAGATAAGGCAGCTTACGAACGCTATGTTCGCGTATTTTATAAGTAATCTTCTCGTTGCGCAAATCGGCCTCCACCCGGAATCCGCGCGAGCGCAAGGTTTTGACAACTTCTGTGACGTAATCCGCCTGCGCTTCCGAAATATTCAACACCACGGCCTGCACTGGCGACAACCACAGCGGCAGGGCGCCAGCGTGGTTCTCGATCAGGATGCCGATGAAGCGCTCAAGGGACCCGAGGATCGCCCGATGCAACATGACCGGCCGGCGACGGGAATTATCCTCGGCAACGTACTCGGCATCGAGGCGCTCGGGAAGCACGAAATCAAGCTGCATGGTGCCGCACTGCCAGGAGCGACCCAGCGCATCCTTGACGTGATACTCGATCTTCGGACCGTAGAAAGCACCCTCACCCGGCAACTCTTCCCACTGATGCCCGGATGCGGCAAGGGCCTGACGCAGCCCCGCCTCGGCCTTATCCCAGACCCCATCATCACCCGCACGCTTCTCAGGGCGCAGGGACAACTTGACCGCCACATCCGTAAAACCGAAATCCCGATAGACGCGGGACAGCAACTCATTGAAGGCCGTCACCTCGGAAACGATCTGATCCTCAGTACAGAAGATGTGCGCATCATCCTGCACAAAACCGCGCACACGCATCAGACCATGCAAAGCGCCGGAGGGCTCGTTGCGATGGCATGAACCAAACTCGGCCAGACGCAGGGGCAAATCCCGGTAGGAATGCAGACCGTGGTTGTAGATCTGGACATGCCCCGGACAGTTCATCGGCTTGATCGCGTAATCACGCTTTTCCGACTCCGTGGTGAACATGTTGTCCCGGTAGTTATCCCAGTGACCAGACCTCTCCCACAGCTGCCGATCCATCACCAGTGGCGTCTTCACCTCCTGGTAGCCAGCCTCGGTAAGGATGCGGCGCATGTATTGCTCGATCTGCTGCCACAGGGTCCAGCCATTCGGATGCCAGAACACCATGCCCGGCGCCTCTTCCTGCAGATGGAAGAGATCAAGCTGCTTGCCCAGACGGCGGTGGTCGCGCTTTTCGGCTTCCTCCAGCATGTGGAGATAGGCATCCTGATCTTCCTTTCTGGCCCAGGCAGTACCGTAGATGCGCTGCAGCATCTCGTTCTTCGAGTCACCCCGCCAGTAGGCACCCGCAACCTTCATCAACTTGAAGACCTTGAGCTTGCCCGTAGACGGAACGTGAGGGCCGCGGCACAGGTCGGTGAAATCACCCTCTTTATAGAGAGAGACATCCTCTGCCTGAGGAATGGAGGCAATGATCTCGGCCTTGTAGTGCTCACCGATGGACTTGAAATAAGCAACAGCCTCATCCCGCGGCAGCACACGGCGCTCAACGGGAACATCACGCTTGGCCAACTCGACCATGCGGGCTTCGATCTTTTCCAGATCTTCCGGCGTAAACGGACGCTTGTATGCGAAGTCGTAGTAGAAGCCGTTTTCGATCACCGGCCCGATGGTGACCTGGGCTTCGGGAAACAGCTCCTTGACGGCATAAGCCAGCAAGTGCGCCGTGGAGTGACGGATGACCTCAAGGCCATCCGCATCCTTGTCGGTCACGATAGCCAGCGCCACATCACGCTCGATGAGGAACGAGGTATCGACCAGCCTGCCATCGACCTTGCCGGCCAGCGCAGCCTTTGCCAGGCCTGCACCGATGGACGCAGCGACCTGGGCGATCGTCACGGGTTGCTCGAAACTGCGTACGGAACCGTCGGGCAAGGTGATATTGGGCATAATGACTCGCTCGCGAAAATTTTGGGCA
The DNA here is from genome assembly GCF_044344315.1 of Zoogloea sp. Classification (GTDB taxonomy): domain Bacteria; phylum Pseudomonadota; class Gammaproteobacteria; order Burkholderiales; family Rhodocyclaceae; genus Zoogloea. Next base: position 15,126 of record NZ_JBIJDC010000080.1, read on the forward strand.
AAAAAAAAGTGCGGACGAGCCGCACTTTTTCTTTTTCTGGAAAACGCCTTACAGCAGACTCGTCAAAGCTTGTCTTGGCTGCTGCAAGTTCGAGACATTCGTTTTCCTTCTTAGGTGTTTGGTAGGCGCGATTGGACTCGAACCAACGACCCCCACCATGTCAAGGTGGTGCTCTAACCAGCTGAGCTACGCGCCTAAGAAGCCCGCATTATAGACGAGCCCTGAAAGTTGTCAACGATTACTTGAATTTATTTTACTGTGGGTCCGCAGGCCACGCCGCGAGGAAGCGTTTCCAGTGGGGCGCCTCCAGCCGGCCCAGGGCTTCGCGAACGAAACCCACCTCGGCCTGATACTGCGCCTTGTCGAAAACACCGCGCATGCACTGGAAGCGCAGGAACACGAGGTAGGTATTTACCACGTCGGTCTCGCAATAGTCCCGGATCTCCCCGATCCGCCCCTCGCAGTAGCCCTTCCAGACTGCCGAGCCGTCCATGCCCAGCTTGCCGGGAAAGCCCATCAACTTGGCCAGATCATCGAGCGGGGCATTGGCACGGGGCTGATAGAGGGCCAGTAGATCCATCAGGTCCAGATGACGGGTGTGATAGCGCCCGATGTAGTTGTTCCACTTGAAGTCCCGGGAGTCATGGTAGTCACCATCCCCCAGATCCCAGTAGCGCGGCGCCGACACACCGTGCAGCATGCCCCGATAGTGAAGGACCGGCAGATCGAAACCCCCACCGTTCCAGGAGATCAGCTGGGGCGTAAACCGCTCGATGCCATCGAAAAAGCGCTGGATGATCTCGCCCTCGCTGCAGTCGGGCTCCGAAAGAGAGAACACCCGAAACTGGCTGGCATCCCGCAGCACACAGGAAATCGTCACGACCTTCTGGAGGTGATGAGGCAGGAAATCGCTCCCATTCGATGCCCGCCGCAGCTGGAAGGCGTACTCGGCCACCTCCTCCGCACCAAGCTCATCAGGCAGTCCGTGCAGAGCACGAATGCCCTGCACATCAGGGATCGTCTCGATATCGAAGACGAGGGTCGTAGCCATCGTCATGCTCAGGCGGGGAAGACGCCAGTGGAAAGATAGCGATCACCCCGGTCACAGACGATGGAGACGATCACGGCGTTCTCGACCTGCTCGGCCAGACGCAGGGCCACATGCAGCGCGCCGCCCGAGGAAATCCCGGCAAAGATGCCCTCCTCCCGGGCCAGGCGCCGGGTCATTTCCTCGGCATCGGCCTGGGCGACATACTCCAGCCGATCCACCCGGGCCTTGTCGTAAATCCGGGGCAGATAGGCCTCCGGCCATTTGCGGATGCCGGGAATCTGCGCCCCTTCGGTGGGCTGGCAGCCAATGATGCAGATGTCGGGGTTCTTTTCTTTCAGGTAACGGGACACGCCCATGATGGTGCCGGTCGTTCCCATGCTGCTGATAAAGTGGGTGACGGTGCCGCCTGTCTGCTCCCAGATCTCGGGGCCGGTACCGTCCACGTGAGCCTGAGGATTGTCCGGGTTGGCAAACTGGTCGAGGATGACGCCCCGGCCTTCGTCACGCATGCGCTCCGCCACGTCGCGGGCCAGCTCCATACCGCCTTCCTTGGGTGTCAGCACCAGTTCGGCACCAAAGGCCCGCATGGTCTGGCGGCGTTCGATACTCTGGTTCTCGGGCATGACGAGAATCATTCCATAGCCACGTATCGCCGCGGCCATGGCAAGGGCGATCCCCGTATTGCCACTGGTCGCCTCGATCAGCGTCTGGCCGGGCTGGATGTCACCCCGGGCTTCGCCGCGCAGGATCATGGACATGGCCGGGCGATCCTTCACCGAACCTGCCGGGTTGTTGCCTTCGAGTTTGGCCAGGATCACATTATTGCGCCCGGCCGTGATGCGCTTAAGCCTGACCAGCGGGGTCTGCCCCACGTAGTCTTCGAGAGTCTTGAATTCCATTTTTCGGTCCACCGGATATCGGATTGGAGAATGGTTCGATCATACCGAATGAGGCGATCGAGGGTTGGGGCGACAGGCGGCCCCATGCGCCCCACCGGATCGGATTGCAGTTGCGCAAGGCTGAAAAAAGGGGCTTCCACCGGAAGCCCCTGGACAACCCTGACGCGGCGAAGCCTCAGGGGCGGCCGATACTCAGATAGGTCAGGCCGGCCTCGCGGGGAAGCTGCGGGTCGAATACGTTGCGGCCATCGAAGACGACCGGGCTCTTGAGCTTGGCCTTGATGACCTGAAAATCGGGGCTGCGGAACTCCTTCCATTCAGTCACGATGAGCAGCGCATCGGCGCCATCGAGCGCCTGCATGGGTCGTTCGGCGTAAGCAAGGCGCGGCTCGTCACCAAAGATCCGGCGCGTTTCGTCCATCGCCACCGGATCGTAGGCCGTCACGGTCGCACCACGCCTGAATAGCTCGGCAATAATCACCCGACTCGGCGCTTCACGCATGTCATCGGTATTCGGCTTGAAGGCCAGCCCCCAAACCGCGAAATGCTTGCCGCTCAGGTCCTCGCCGAAATGCGCCACAACCTTGTCCACCAGCACCAGCTTCTGGGCATCGTTGGCATCCTCGACCGCGTTGAGCACACGAAGGGCGTGGCCCGCGTCCGCCCCCGTCTTGATCAGCGCCTTGACGTCCTTCGGGAAGCACGAGCCACCGTAACCACAGCCGGCATACAGGAAGTGATAGCCAATGCGCGGGTCGCTGCCGATACCCTGACGCACCAGTTCGATGTCGGCCCCCAGGGATTCCGCCAGCAGGGCGAGCTCGTTCATGAAGCTGATCCGCGTGGCCAGCATGGCATTGGCCGCATATTTGGTGAGCTCTGCGCTGCGCAGATCCATGATCAGCAGCTTTTCATGGTTGCGCTGGAAGGGCGCGTAGAGCGCCTTCATCAGGAAAATGGCCTGATCATCTTCAGCGCCCACCACGATCCGGTCGGGGCGCATAAAGTCGTCCACCGCCGCCCCCTCCTTCAGGAACTCGGGGTTGGACACCACACTGTAGGGAATCGCCTCGCCGCGCGCATCGAGCTCGGCCTGAACCGCAGCCTTGACCTTGTCGGCAGTCCCGACAGGCACGGTGCTCTTGTCGACGACGACCTTGTAGTCGGTCATGTGACGGCCAATGGCGCGCGCAGCTGACAGCACGTACTGCAGGTCAGCGGAGCCATCCTCATCCGGAGGAGTACCCACGGCGATGAACTGGATGGTGCCGAACTGCACCGCGTCCTGAACATCTGTCGTGAAATGCAGCCGTCCGGCGGCAACGTTACGAGCGACGACCTGATCAAGGCCCGGCTCGTGGATGGGAATGCCCCCCTCCTTCAGCACCCGGATCTTCTCGGGATCCAGATCCAGGCACAACACGTCATTGCCCATCTCGGCAAGACAGGCCCCGGACACCAGACCCACATAACCCGTACCGACCACCGTAATTTTCATATGCGAGTTCCCGCGAGCAATCCTGAGAGTGTTTTCAAAACCGGTGGGCGTGGCCCAAACCGGAAAGCCATGGTCGCCAAGCCAGCTTAGGGCGTCAGATCGAATTCTTCGGTGCGCTTGGGCGGATAGGTTTCCCACCCCCCGCAGGCCGGACAACGCCAATAGAACTGGCGCGCCTTGAAACCACAGGCATCACAGCGGTAACGGGCCACCCTGCGGGTGTGCCCATGCACCAAGCCCTTGACCAGTTCGATATCGGTACGTTGCTCGATGGGTGCGGTCAATAACGCCGCCTCGAGAAGCTTGTCGAGACCCAGGAGCGTCGGATTGCGTCGCAGTTCGTCACGCACCAGTTGATAGGCTGCGGCCGGCCCTTCCTTCTGCAGCTCCCACTGAAAAAGGGCGTCAAGCAGGTCGAGGGACGCATACTGCTCAAGGTAACTGCGCAACAGCTGCATGCCCTGCTCAAGTTCGCCGAGGCGACGATAGGCATCCATCAAGCGCTCCGCGACCAGGGCCAGATAAACCGGGTTCTGACCTTCAACCCGCTTCCAGGCCTCTAGCGCCGCCCGATCATCCCCCTGGGCAACGTACAGATCACCCAGCAGCATGCTGGCACGTACACATTTCCGGTTCGTCTCAAGCGCCCGCAGCAAAGCCCCCCGCGCTTCGTCGAAACGCGAATTGGCCATGTCGGCAGACGCGAGCTCGCAGTGGAAATTGGCCATTTCCTTTTCCCAGAGGGCGCTCTCGTGCCCCGGGAGCGCATCGGCCGTTTCAATGGCCTTGCGCCAGTCCTTTTCCTGCTGATAGATATCGAGGAGGTTCTTGAGTGCAAAATCGTTGAGGCGGCTGCCGCGCAGCTGGACAAAAACGGCTTCAGCGCGATCCAGAAGCCCGGCCTTGAGGAAATCCAGCCCCAGTTCGGACAGAGCCTGCAATCTCTGATCGTCAGAAAGATCATCCCGATCAATGAGATTCTGGTGCATGCGAATTGCACGATCCGTTTCACCCCTCCGCCGAAACAGGCTTCCCAGGGCGAAATGCAACTCGACAGTCTGGTTGTCGATCTTCACCGCCTCGATGAAGGCGTCGATGGCCTTGTCGGGCTGCTCGTTGAGGAGGAAGTTCAGACCGGTCAGGTAAGTACGCGGCAAGGCCCGCGATTCCTTGACCAGGTGCTTGATGTCAATTCGGGCAGCCAGCCAGCCCAGCACGAAAAACAAGGGAAATGCCAGCAACCACCATAGCTCGAATTCCATGGGTTCAGTAGGTCTCCGGCAGATCGGGACCATGGGCAATGGGTGCCTTCCCGCGCCCTTCGGCAGGGGGAGCTGCCCCCTGATCGCGAAGATGACCGATCTCGCGATGCTGGCGGTAAAGCGTGGTCAAGGTAGCAGTCACCCCGATCAGCACACCAATGGTGACAAACAGGAGGATGACCAGAACCAGCGGCACCTGCCATTGGGCACCGAAGAAGAACCGCAGAACGACAACATCATCATTCTTTACGGCAAAGCCAAAAAGCAGCAGGAACAGGAAGAGTCTGAAGACCCAGATGAGAGCGCGCATGCCCGAAATTATCCCCGACGTGGACAAAAAAAAGAAGGCGGCTTTCGCCGCCTTCAGGATCGAGCCTTCGGCCTCCGGATGGGGAAGCGTCAACCAGGGTCACCCCATCATGTCGACACGTTCCCTCAACTCCTTGCCAGCCTTGAAATGCGGAACATACTTCTCCGGCACTTGCACCTTCTCCCCCGACTTGGGATTGCGCCCGACACGAGGAGGACGGTAATTCAAGGCAAAGCTGCCAAAGCCGCGGATCTCGATGCGATCACCCCGCGACAGGGCATCGGTCATCGCATCGAGGATCATCTTTACCGCGAACTCGGCGTCCTTCGCGACCAGCTGGGGAAAACGCTCCGCCAGCCGGGCGATGAGCTCCGACTTGGTCATGCCCGAATCGCTTACTTCTGCTCGTTGAGCTTGGCCTTCAGCAGCGCACCGAGGTTGGTGGTGCCGCTGGCAGCAGACGCGCTGTCAGACGCCAGCTTGCTCATTACTTCAGTTTGTTCGACCTGATCCTTGGCGCGAATGGAGAGATTGATGCCACGGGTCTTGCGATCAACGTTAACAATCATCGCCTCAACAGTGTCACCGACCTTCAGCAGCAGGGACAGATCATCGACGCGATCACGGGAGAACTCGGACGCACGCAGGTAACCTTCGACGTCGTTGTTCAGGCCGATCACGGCACCACGGGCATCCACGCTGCGAACGGTACCATTCACCAGGGTGTTCTTGTCGTGGGTGGCGATGAAGTTGGTGAAGGGGTCGCCATCAAGCTGCTTGATGCCGAGGGAGATGCGCTCCTTCTCGACGTCGATGTTCAGCACTACGGCTTCGACTTCGTCACCCTTCTTGTACTGGCGGACGGCTTCTTCGCCGGTCAGGGACCAGGACAGGTCAGACAGATGAACCAGACCGT